>JAUWBX010000302.1 GCA_030609625.1 Phycisphaerae bacterium | reverse complement strand
CCTGCAAGGACAGTATAAATGCAGTGATAACAATCGCAGCGCTGTGCATATTCGCGATTGCAGGCTGCCAACAAGAAGGAGATAGTGTACTTGGGGAGAAACAGCCGTTGACTAAGGATGAACGAATGAAGTGGTGGCGGGACGCGAGGTTCGGTATGTTTATTCACTGGGGCCTTTACGCAGTGCCGGCCGGCGAGTGGAAAGGCAAGAGAATTGACGGCATCGGTGAGTGGATTATGGAAAGAGCAGACATACCCGTCTCGGAGTATGAACCGCTGACAAAGAAATTTAATCCGGCCAAGTTCAACGCCGATGAATTTGTGCGAATCGCCAAAAATGCAGGGATGAAATATATCGTCATTACATCCAAGCATCACGATGGTTTCTGTTTGTGGGATTCAAAGGTAACGGACTACGACATCATAGACGCTACGCCGTTCAAGCGTGATATACTCAAAGAGTTGTCTAAAGCGTGCAAGAAACAGGGTATTAAGCTTTGCTTCTACCACTCGATAATGGACTGGCATCATCCGGATGCACAAAGGCCTTTCTATCCGAACTATAACGATGGGAAAAAGTCGAATCCCAATTTTGCCCGATACGTAGAAACTTATATGAAGCCGCAGTTGAAGGAGCTGATAAGAAACTACGGCCCCCTTGGCGTGTTGTGGTTCGATGGTGAATGGATAAAGGACTGGACCGAGCCGATGGGTAAGGACCTGTTTAATTACGCCTTAGCCCTTCAGCCAAACATCATTATAAACAATCGTGTCGGCAAAGGACGCAAAGGAATGGAGGGCTTAAGCAAGGACGACCAGGAGTATGCCGGGGACTTCGGCACTCCCGAACAGCAGATTCCAGCGACGGGTCTGCCGGGCGTTGACTGGGAATCCTGTATGACGATGAACAAGACGTGGGGTTATAAATCCTATGACCACAACTGGAAATCGATCGAGGACCTGCTCCACAAACTGGCGGACATCGCCAGCAAAGGCGGCAATTTCCTGCTGAACGTGGGGCCTACCGCCGAGGGCCTTATTCCAGGCCCAAGTGTTGAGCGTTTGGCGGCTATGGGCAAGTGGATGAAGGTAAACAGCGAAAGCATTTACGGGACGACGGCCAGTCCGCTCGGCAATGTACCCTGGGGACGATGTACTGCAAAGCCCGGTAAGCTGTATCTTCATGTATTCGACTGGCCGACAAACGGCAAACTGGAAGTATCTGGGCTTAGAAACAAGGTCAAAAAAGCATACCTGCTGGCTGACAAGAAACGCGCTAAACTATCCGTTAGGCGTGAAGATGAGGATAAAGTCGTTGTTAGCGTGCCAAGTGAGGCACCGGATGCGATTAATACTGTTGTGGTGCTTGAATTAGAGAATTAGTGAATTTAGAAAACTTGTATATAGCGTTAAAAAGTGGAACCAAAAATAGATTAAGGAGTGAGTTATGAAACTTAAACCCCTGGATGACAGAATTGTAATCAAACAATCAGAGGCCGAAGAGAAAACGACCGGCGGAATCATTCTGCCGGACACCGCAAAAGAAAAACCGCAGATAGGTAAAATAATAGCTATCGGCCCGGGCAAACTGCTCGATGACGGCAAGCGGAGCAAGATGTCTGTAAAGAAAAAAGACGAAGTTATCTACGCAAAATACATCGGAAGCGAAGTCGAAATCGACAGGGAGAAATATGTAATTCTGCGAGAAAGTGATCTTCTCGGAATTGTTGAAAAATAAAATCAGGGACAAAGGTACAAAGAAAAAGGCAAAACACAATATAATAATAAGAGGTGATAAGAAATGGCAAAACAATTAATGTTTGACGATACAGCACGAGCGCAGCTCAAAGATGGTCTGTCGCAATTAGCAGAAGCGGTGAAGGTTACTCTCGGGCCGACCGGCAGGAACGTTATCCTGTATAAAAGCTGGGGCTCTCCGAAGGTAACCAAGGACGGTGTTACGGTCAGTAAGGAAATCGAGCTGCCCGAACCATTCAAAAACATGGGCGCAAAAATGATCAATGAGGTGGCCAGCAAAACCTCCGACGTTGTCGGTGACGGAACCACAACCTCAACTGTGTTAGCAGAAGCGATCTACACCGAAGGGCTAAAGTACGTTACGGTCGGTGTGAATCCGATGGCCATTCAGCGGGGAATCAGCAAAGCAGCGGAAGCTGTTACCAAGTTCATCAAAGAGATGAGCGTGCCTGTAAAAGGCCACAGTGACATTGCAAAGGTCGCAACCATCAGCGCAAACAACAACCTGTCGGTCGGTGAAATCTTAGCTGACGCAATCGATAAGGTCGGCAGTGACGGCGTTATCGAGGTCGAAGAAGGCAAAGGAATGGAAAACGAGCTGACTGTAGTCGAAGGTATGCAGTTCGATAAGGGCTATATGTCGCCGTATTTTATGACTGATGCCGATACCCTCGAAGCTGTCCTCGAAGACGCCTATATCCTGCTGCACGAAAAGAAGATTTCCAGTGTTCGTGAGCTTATCCCGCTGCTCGAAAAGGTTTCTCAAGTGGGCAGGCCGCTGCTGATTATTGCAGAAGACGTTGAAGGTGAGGCATTAGCAGCACTGGTTATTAACCGGCTGCAGGGCATATTGAAGACCTGCGCGGTCAAGGCCCCGGGTTTTGGAGACCGCAGGAAAGCGATGTTGGCCGATATAGGCATCTCGACCGGCGGGCAGGTGATTACCGAAGATTTGGGTATCAAGCTCGAAAGCATCGAGCTTTCACAATTAGGCCAGGCCAAAAAAATCGTTGTGGATAAGGAAACAACAACAATAATCGAAGGGGCCGGCAAAAAGAAAGACGTTGCCGCCCGCTGTGAGCAAATCCGCAACCAAATTGAAAAGACAACCAGCGACTATGACCGTGAAAAATTACAGGAACGGTTGGCCAAGCTGACCGGCGGAGTAGCCGTCATCAAAGCCGGCGCCGCAACGGAAACGGAAATGAAGGAACACAAAGACCTGCTGGAAGATGCACTGCACGCTACAAGGGCGGCGGCTGAGGAAGGCGTTGTCGCAGGCGGCGGTATCGTGTTCCTGCGTGCCATCGGTGAGGTAGAAAAGGCCAGAGCAAAGGCTAAAGGCGACGAAAAAATCGGTTTTGACATTGTAACCAATGCGCTTAAAGCACCAACAACTCAAATTGTTGAAAACGGCGGTGAACAAGGCGATGTGGTTGTTGCTAAACTTCTCGAAAAAGGCAAAAATATCGGCTATGACGCCAATACAGGACAGTTCGTCGATATGTTCAAAGCCGGTATCATCGACCCTGCAAAGGTTGCCAGAACCGCATTAGAAATGGCTGCTTCAGTAGCCGGACTGATGCTGACTACCAATGTGTTAGTAACAGAATTAAAAGATAAGGATAAAGACGAAGAGCCAATAGCGGGGTCGGTGAGATGAGAAGTTTTAAGTGCCTGAAGTATGGATATCAGCAGATCAGGGAATCAGGATGCAGGTTACCAGTATATCAGAGTATCAGGAAAAACCAACCTTATATCCTGATAATCTGATGCCCACCCCTTAGGGGCCTGATATGCTGATAGCCCAAATCTTTAGTTTACTTTAGGCACTTTAGCTCACTTTACGATATTATGGCCAAGCGGGATTATTATGAAGTTTTAGGCGTAGGTAAGAACGCCTCCGCCGACGAAATTAAACGCGCATATCGGCGTATGGCGATAAAGCATCATCCGGACAAGAATCCGGGCGATAAAAAGGCCGAGGCCAACTTCAAAGAATGCGCCGAGGCCTACGAAGTCCTGAGCGACGCCGAGAAGCGGCAGCGCTACGACCAGTTCGGACACGAAGGTCTTCGCGGAGCCGGCATGCACGACTTTTCCCGAATGAACGTCGAAGATATCTTCAGTATGTTCGGCTTTGAGGATTTCTTCAGCGGTATCTTCGGGGGACGCAGAAGGTCAAGCCGACGAGCAGGGCCCACCCGCGGCTACGATTTGGAAACTACCGTGGAACTGACGCTCAACGACATCGCCAAAGGTGCTGAGAAGAGCATCGAATTTACCCGCCAGGATATATGCGACGAATGCAAGGGCAACGGCTGCGCCAAAGGAAGCAAGCCGGGGCGATGTCCAATCTGCGGCGGAAGTGGTCAGGTTGCAAGGGGCGGCGGGTTCTTCCAGATGGTCTCGACCTGCCGGCAATGCGGCGGCAGCGGACATGTCATTACCAACCCCTGCAGAAAATGCAAAGGCACCGGCAGAGTGCCAAAAAAGAGAATCGTCAATATCAAAATTCCGCCCG
>JAUWBX010000164.1 GCA_030609625.1 Phycisphaerae bacterium | reverse complement strand
CGCTAATCACGGCTATCGCCGTCTCGGCTGCGGGGATTGCTTTTATAGCCGGGCCGATAAAGTCCGGATAGCCCGGGGTATCGATGATATTTATCAGCTTGCCGGCATGCTCGATGTAGACCAGTGCTGATTGGATGGAATGCCGATGTTCTTTTTCCTCATCGTAGTAGTCGCAGATGCTTGATTTGTCGTCAACGCTTCCCAGCCGGTTCGTTGCACCGGTTTTGTGCAGCATTGCCTCGACGAGAGAGGTTTTGCCGCTTCCGCCGTGCCCTAAAAGAACGATGTTACGAATGTCGCCGGTATCAGCCACTTTTCTTCTCTCCAAAAAGCTTGTTTTCCAAGTCCTCGTTTAATCAGCCTCAAAACCTGTGATAATATAGGTCTTCTGCCTAACCTCAATTTTACATGATTTTACAATGTTATAGTATTTGGGGTATAAAGGACAAGGAATTTTTTTGGTATTTAAAAATGTAAAGGTTTTCCTTCGATTGCCCCTTTGGCTTCGTTCCCCCCTTCGCTAAAGCTACGGAGGGCAGGCAGGGCTACGGCCAATTCAGGGCAAATCCTTCGACCCATTCGGCTACGCACCTTGGGCACAAGCTCAGGGCAGGCTCTGCTCCCTTCGACTCGCGTTGCTCGCTCAGGACAGGCAGGACAAATTTTGGGTTTGACCGGTATGAGGGTTTTGGTTATTGTTAAGAAGATTGTTGTAGGACATGTGGATATTTGCAGCTTTTTATATTCAAGGATTACGATGTGATGGATGGCCTACTCGAACTGGTGGAAAAGATTTTATGGGCCGTGAGCTTTATCGCTATCGGCGGGGCGGTGGCACTGATGTTTTTCTTAGTTTTCGCCCAGAGCATCTTCGGCTCGAGAACAATACATTCGCAGCTTGAGGCCCTCCTTCGACAAAACAGGCAGATGTGCGAACAGTTGAAACAAATCGTCCAACATCTGGAAAAGGAGAAGGAGAAAGACAAATCCAAGAATTAGTTAATTAGTTAATTCGACAAGTGTAAAATATTCCGCGCCACTGCAAAAGCCCCCAATGTCATTAATTCTATGTAACTGCACGAAGACTGCCACTACCACGAAATCTGCTGCGTCCTGCGAGGCTCCCTCTAAATTAGAGTCAAGAGCAACAACTACAAACTCAACACAAACGAGGTAATCCTGTTTGACGGCACTTTTGACCACGGCTACACGGTAATAAGCAACGCCGAGTTCCTGGCTATACATATTTCCAAAGATATTCGCATCATAGAGGCATTGCTTAAACCCAGGGACCTATAATAAATGAAAAAAACAAAAACTTTATTTGTTTTTTTTTGCCCATCGAGATAAATAAGTTATATTTTATATATCAGGCATAATACTCTTTCCTTCACTGAGGGAGACAGGCGGACTCATCGAGCCTAAGCGACAACTGGGGGGCGCCTGTCTCCCTATTTTTTTCATCACTGCACAATAAGCGTAAGGCAGTCTTTAATAATGCTGCGGGGCAAGCCAGGCAGGGAGGAGGACGTAATTAGTATCTGTTGCGGAAAACAAAAACCGACGATGTCACCCCTGCGAAACCTGTCCTGAGCAAAGTCGAAAGAGCAGGGATCCAGGACGAAAAAGCTGGATTCCCGCTTTCGCGGGAATGACAAATGCTGTTTCGGCAACAGTAACTAATTAGCTATTGGCTATTGGTAATTGATGATTGGCTGTTGGTGATTTATTAGTAAATCCTGTCCCTGTCCGTGATAAATTTGTCCACCTTTTTCAGCAAGGTCTCTTTTTCGGGTTGTTTGGCTTTGGCGTTTTCCTTTTTTTCGGTTCTGATTTTTGCCTTAGCGTGTTTTTGTTTGAATTGGGCTTTGACTTTGGCTATCGTATCTGCTGCCTGGGCCTTTGCTTTGACTATTGCCTCGGCAGCTTCGGCTTTAATTTTAGTTAGCTGGTCGGTATAAGATTTAGTCTTCTCCTGCATTTCGGCTTCAAACTTTGCCCTTTTTTGGGCTTCGGTTTTGGCCTTCTTTTGGGTTTTTGCTCTTAGCATAGCTTCGGCTTTTGCTTTTGCTTCGGCTTTTGCCCTTTTTTCGGCCTGGGTTAATGCGTTAGCTTCGGCTTTGCATCTTGCTTCAATCTCGGCCTTTAGTTTTTCTTCTGCTTTAGTTTTGGCCTCGGCAAGGGATTTTATTCTTTCTTCGGCGCGGACTAATTCTTCAGCATGGGCTTTTGCATTTTCTTCGATAGCTGATTTTGCTTTCTTCTCGGCTTCGATTCTTGCTTGAGCTTCAAGGTCTGCTCTTTTTTCCGCTTCGATTCTGGTCTTGGTTTGGGATTCAGCTTTGGCCTGGGCTATTGCTGTTGCGCGGGTTTGTGTTTTTGCAATTTCTTCGGCCTGTTTTTTTGCCTGGGCGAAGGCTGTGAGTTTTTGTTCGGCTTTTGTTCTTAACTTGGCTTCTGTTTTGTATCTTGCGTCGATTTCGGCCTTTAGTTTTTTTTCTGTCTCGGCTTTGGCCTGTGTATAGAAGATTGTTTTTTCCTCGGCTTTAGCCAGGGCTTCGCTGTAAATGCGGGCTTTTTCTTCAGCTTTGGAAATTGAGTGAGCTTTGGCTTGGAGTCTTTGCTGAGCATCGGATTCGCTGATGTTCTGTTCGCCGGGTTTGAAAAACAGTGGTTCGGCGAACTGAACGGCAACACGATTTACCAGGCTGCTGAGGTTGTCAACGCGACAGACGCGTCCGATGCGATTGAAAAATACCGCATCGAAGGAATCGGCCAAGTCAAAGTGCGGGACACCAAAGTCAACGGTTACGAGCTGGTCCAGATGGGGGCATTTTTTGTCGGCGTGGCAAAGAATTGTCAAACCCCTGCTGGAAACATCAACAATCTGGCCTGGGGAAGGTTTTTCCTTAACGTCCTTAGCGAAGCGAACGGGCCAACGATAACGCAATCTTTGCTCTGCTCTTTGCTTGCCGGCTATATCCATTGTTAATACCACAAAATCCTTTTTTCCCATCCTGTATATCGATAGCATTACAAATAATTTCTACCGTAGTCAAGAAATTTATTTCCGGGGACACAAATACCAATTAAGAAAATTTACAGCGAATCTTTGTCTTTTGAACGATTATGTGATAGGATAAGAAATTATGGAAAAGGCCGAGGTTAAACACCTCGGCGAGTCCTGTTAGGGATAGTTAAAATGATGGATGGAAAAATGAGACGATGCAGCAAATGCGAAAAGCAGAAAGACGAAAGTGAGTTTGGCGAGAATAGCACCAAAACGGGCGGGCTGAGGGTTTGGTGCAGGGGGTGTGAGTCTGAATATGCGCGGAAACGTTACAGGGAAAACAAGGGGACTGTGAAAAAATACAGTAGCTATGAGGACCTTCATCGGGTCGTTGAAGGTGTGAAACAAAAGCGATGTGCCAGATGTAAAAAGTGGAAGGCCGAGAGCAGATTCTACAAACATCTCAGACATAAAGACGGATTGGCGGTGTGGTGCAAGGAATGCTCAGATAAAGCTACTAATAACTGTCGAAGACGGCGTTTAGCCGTGGGGAATTGACAGACTACAGATTTTCATTTCATTATTCCGTAGTTACTTTACGGCAAAATTCTTGTTACCGGATTCAAAGTTAGTGCCTTTTATATATAGAGAAGAAGTCTCTAATATAGCCGTTATTGCATTACGTATTTAAAGGAGATGTATTATGGCAACGCTAAAATACCAGAAAAACGTTAAAATTGCTTTTGTAACGCTTTTTTTGGCCCTGATGCTGTTTATTGAACCTATCTTAGCGGCGAAAAAATCCAACAAAAGCAGTAAATCGAGCGGAGGCAGCACTAAAAGCCGGCAAGTTTCAACCCCGGCGCGCCGGGACTCTGCCTCCAAGGCCCGGCAACCTTCGAGCACCAGGACAAGCTCCTCCAGACCTACTACCTCATTGCGTTCCATTAGGCCCCCAACCAGAACAAGCACCTCAAGGTCTTCGAGCCGAATTAGTGCTACTCCGCGAAGTACATCGCTGCGAAGCACGAGCTCGCCTGCCGGCGGCCGAGGTTCCGGCAGAACTACCAGATACAACATCCGCCTACCCAGTAGGGGGGTAGCCAGCCGTCAACCCAGTAGGGTGACGATAAGCCGGCCTGTTACTACACGGCCCGGAACCGCCTCCGGCACACGCAGGCCATCCAGCAGCACTACTCTGCGAAGTACATCCGTACGAGGCACAAGCTCTCTCAGTAGTAGAAAGCCAACAGCGGTGAGTTCCCGTACTGGAAGACAGTCATCGCGTATCGGCAGTATAATCAGTACAAGAAAGGCAACTGTTCGCACTACACCAAAACCGCGAGTTGGAAGCTCAGCTAATCGTATAAGCTTAAGCAAAAGCTCGCGTATCGGCGGTATAACCAGTACAAGAAAGGCAACTGTTCGCAATACGCGAAAACCATCGGCTGGAAGCTCAGCTAATCGTATAAGCTTAAGCAGAAGCTCGCGTATCGGCAGCATAATCAGTACGAGAAAGCCAACTGTCCGCACTACACCGAAACCGCGAATTGGAAGCTCAGCTAATCGAATAAACTCCAGCAGAACCTCACGTATCGGCAGCACCAGAACGGTTGGAAATAATAGCAGCAGAGTTTCCGGAAAAGCCAGGCCGGTCAACAGAGAACCGGAACAGAGACTCGGAATCAGCCGAGAACGCAAAAGCACAAACATAAGGGGCATTGACAGATTATCGCCCGGTTCAAGGATAAGAAAAGTTGTTCCGGAAAGGCGGACAACTGTTGTTGGCACTACATTAGTGCACGATGCTCGTAGAGGAGATAGAACTGCCCTGCACAGTTACAGGATAGGAAGGTCTTCACGTGTGATATATCACGACCGTCCCCATGTAATAAGGCACGTCCCTCGCTATGAACATTCATATATAGACTGGCGTAACCGGCTATGCAACAGAGCAATCCGGCCCAGATATAGTTTTATGCTGCATTACAGCTTCGGGCCCTGGTCCACGTTTAGATATTTCTATCCCTATTATCACCGGAAATATCTCTTCGTGAGCTTAGGCGGCTACTGGCCGATAAGTTACAGGTACAGACGTTATTACTGGTATGGCTATCATCCCTACACCTGGTACGGTTATTACCCCATCGCCCGTGAAGTACAAGGCGACACGTATAACTACTACACCTACAATTACTACAACGATGATAATGTTGTGGGGTCTGCATCAAGCCATGTGATAGATGGTATTCAGCCGGTTGACCATAACACGTTTGCCGACATTCGCGAGAAATTAGCACAGCAAGCGGCTGAAGAGCCCGGCGAGGTAACGCTGGCCGATACCTACTTCGAAGCTGCCGTTAAGGCATTTGAAGCTGACAATTATGATGCAGCTATCGAAAAGTTCGGCGAAGCGATGGCGCTTGCACCTGATGATATAATACTTCCCTTTGCCTACTCTCAGGCGCTTTTCGCTAAAGAACAATATTCAGAAGCAGCGGAGGTCCTTCGGGGGACTCTGGCGAACGTTTCACCTGAAAAGGAAGGTGTTTTCTATCCTCGCGGTCTATATCCGGATGACGATGTGCTGTTTGAGCAAATCAACCGCCTTGCCGAAAAGGCAGAGGTGTACAGCTTTGATGCTGACCTGCAGCTTCTTTTGGGCTATCAATTGCTCGGGATTGGCAAACTTGACGAGGCCGTCGAGCCTTTGCAGCAGGCCTGCCGGGATATGGAAAATGCAGTCGCTGCCACAACGCTGCTTAACGTCCTGGAAAAAATCAGAACCGAGAACAGT
>JAUWBX010000055.1 GCA_030609625.1 Phycisphaerae bacterium | reverse complement strand
AAAGTAAGGATAATCAACCTGCTCTTCCAGGTGGCTTAGGGGCTGAACCTGCTGACGCTAACAATTTTAACACCGAACCATCACTGCCAAGCGGATTGGAAACGGAAATATCTCTCGGTGTGACAGGAGATGAAACGAAACTGGACAAAGAACCCTAGATGGACATAACAGGATTCTGGGAAGTGCGCAGCGGCTACCGCTTACGAAACGACAAATATGAAAAAGATGCCTCTATAGGTGAAACCAGACTGCAACTCGAAATGCAGAAAATATGGGAAGCATTCACTTTCGAGGTTACTACAGATTTGTATTATGATTGGGTATCCGAGAACCATTCAGTAGATTTAGAAAGAGGTGAAGGTTTTCTGGATTTAAGAGAGGCAAGTGTTGCGTATTCTCCTTTTGAGTTTATGGATTTGAAACTTGGTCGACAGATCTTGACCTGGGGAACAGGGGATCTTCTGTTTATTAACGACCTCTTCCCGAAAGACTGGCAGTCATTTTTTATTGGCAGGGATACTGAGTATCTCAAAGCACCCTCCGATGCCCTCAAGGTGAGCTTCTTTACTGATTTGGCCAACGTCGATGTGGTTTACACCCCCAGATTCGACTCAGACAGATTCATTACAGGCGACCGCATATCTTACTGGAACGGCAGCCGCATAGCGGGGGCCGATTCTATCGTTCGCAGCGACAAACCGGATGACTGGTTTGATGATGACGAGTGGGCTTTGCGATTATCGAAAAATGTTGCAGGTTGTGAGCTTGCGGCATACGGTTATTGGGGATACTGGAAAAGTCCTGCCGGTATGGACACCTCAACATTTAAGTACACTTTCCCCGAACTCAATGTTTATGGCGCAAGTGCACGCGGGCAGGTTGGCAAAGGTATCGGTAATATTGAAATGGGCTACTACGACTCTCGTGATGACCAATTCGGCGATGAGCCTTATATCGACAATAGCCAAATCCGCTATCTGATAGGTTATGAACAGGACCTGCCGAAAATCGCCCCTGATTTTACGGTTGGTTTGCAGTATTACGTCGAACAAATGTTACATTATGGCGACTATAGACGAACACTGCCTACCGGCAATAAGGCCGATGAAGAATACCGTCATTTATTAACGTTCAGGATTACGAAACTATACTGGAATCAGAATCTGCGATGTTCACTGTTTACCTATTTTTCACCGTCCGACAAAGATGTGTATATGCGTCCTAATATAAATTACAAGGTTACCGATAACCTGGCAGTGGAAGTTGGTGCAAATGTATTCTGGGGAGACTATCCTCACACGTTTTTCGGGCAGTTCCAGAATAATACAAATGTGTACGTAGGCCTGCGTTACAGTTTCTAACTCTCATCTGTTTCCGGAGCTTTTTCCTGCTGTTCGGGCACAACTACAACGTTAACGGTAACAGTCACGTCATCAGCGAACTTAAGCGTCACGGCATGCGTCCCGACCTGTTTTATATGTTCTGGCAGTTGCACAATCTCGTCGGCAACTTCAAATCCCTGTTCTCGCAGGTTGGCCGCTATCTGCCGTTCGGTAATTGAGCCAAACAAATGTCCCTGCTCGTTGACTTTGGCAGCCACAACAGCCTCTGCTCCTTCTACCGCCTTGGCTGCATTTTCGAGTCGTTTGCTGTCCTGTATCCGTTGCTCTGCACGCTTGGCCTTTTCCTCCGCTATTGCTTTTATACTGACCTCGGTCGCAACCTTCCCTATACCTTGCGGCAGCAAATAATTTCTCGCATATCCGACGCTGACTTCAACAACGTCTCCAAGCCAGCCAAGTTTCTCAACGTCCTCACAAAGTAAAACCTTCATCCTGTTCGACATTTTTGTCCCCTTGTACATTTCAAACGGTAAACGGTAGTAACGCCATGTGCCTGGCACGCTTGATTGCCTTTTTCGCTTTTCTTTGACACCCGGCGCAATTGCCGCTGCGCTTACGTGAGTATATTTTGCCGCGATTGGTCAGAAGTTTTTGCAGTGTCCCAATATCTTTGTAATCAACGTACTTTATGCCTCTTCTGCAAAAACGGCATTGTGTCTGTTCGCGGGCTCCTGCAAAGCCTGATTTTCTTCTGTTATTACCTCTTTTTGTATCGCTTCTTCTTGTATCACTTCTTGTGTCGCTTCTTGTATCACTTCTTGTGTTAGTTCTTCTTGCCATCTTTTACCTCTATCAGTTGACTATAACTAAAATGAGCTAAAGTGAGCTAAAGTTAAAAAACACTCTACAACTTTAGGCACTTTACACTTTAGGCACTTTACACTCCCCTAAAACGGTATATCGTCTTCGCCCCTCTGCTGCTTTACCTCGGTTTCTGTGCTTGCACTTTGTGCAGCCTGGTTGCCGTCGCCCGTACCAGTGCGGGGCATAAACTGAACGTTTTGAACCGTAACTTTGTGCCTGCTGCGCTTCGTGCCGTCCTGGGCCGTCCACGTATCAAACGTCAGTGTGCCTTCAACAAACACCAGCCTACCCTTGCTAAGGTACTTGTTTATATTCTCGGCCTGCCGACCGAACGCCCGGCAATCCACAAAACACGTTTCCTCTCGCTGACTGCCATCCTGGCCCGTCCACTTGCGATTCGTCGCCAGCCCGAAATCAACCACCGGCGTCTGGCTCGGTGTGTACGACAACTGCGGGTCACGGGTCAGATTGCCCATCAGCATAACCTTGTTAAAATTAGCCATACTTAAACTCTTCTTTCTTCATTAGACAGGGAATCCCACATAAAACGTGGGGCTAAATATTTAGCCTGCGGTTTTACCGCAGGTTTTAACTCTGTTCGGAACCTTCAGCCTGTTCCTGTCCAGGCTGCTTTTCTATCAAATCATCCGCCGCCGTGCTTACCTCTGGCCCCGCGATTACCTCTGACTCCTGAGAATCCTCAGTCTTTCCTTCCGGGGACTGCATGGTTTCTTCCATTTGCTCGACCCCTTCTGCTTTCTCAGCTTCCCCCGCTTCTTCCGGGGACTGCTTAGTTTCTTCCATTTGCTCGGCTCCTTCTGCCTTCTTAGCTTCCCCCGCTTCTTCCGGAGCGCTCACCTGCTTCACTTTAGCCTCCTGGGCCGCTTCTTTGGCGGCTTTCCGTTTTTCCTTTTCCATTTCCACCTTCGTGGCAGGAGTATCTTTCTCAATATCCTCTGGCCTTAGCTGTTCAGCGCTGAGAATCAGAACACGCATAATTTTCTCTGAGAGTTGAACAGACCTTTCGATATCCTGTATCCTTTCGCCATCGACCCTGAAATAAGTAAGGATATACGTCCCTCTGCTTTTGCCTTTAATATCGTAGGCCAGTCTCCTCTCGTCCCATTTTCTTATCGAGTCAATCTCAGCATCGGCTTTTTCCAGTATCGTTCTGATAGCTGCGATAATCCCGTCCCAATCTGCCCCTGCCTGGGACGAATCGATAAGAAACATCCCTTCGTATAATTTGTTCTTCGCTACGGTTTCCAAGCTAATTACCTCCCGATAAAATTTATTCTATATCAAATTATCTGTTTTATTCCAAACGCACAAGGCACGATACTTATTCATCGAACCTGTTAAATTCATTCATCGTTTTTTCGGTACCATATTCTATCCAGCAAAGCGCCGCTTCTCGCGCCTTCTCAATCGCCTCAGCTAACAGTGGCTTCTCTGCCTCTGTGGGCTTATCGAGAACATAATCAACAGCATCTTCTCTACCACTTTGGCCAATGCCTGTCCGGCAGCGGGCAAATTCATTCGTGCCGAGCTTTTCGATAATATCAGCCAGACCATTATGGCCCCCGGCTGAGCCTTTCGCCCTGATTCGAATCCTGCCCGGCTCAAGGTCCATATCGTCCGTTATCACGAGCAAGTCTCCGGCATCGAGCTTGTAAAAGCCCATCGCCGTTGCAACAGCCTGCCCGCTGCGGTTCATAAACTGCCACGGCTTTAACAATATTAACTTCTTATCCGCAAATTCGCCCGACCCGAAACGAGAGCCGAATTTTCTTTTTCTTACTTCTATCACTAACGCCTCGGCCAGCGAATCAATTACCTTAAATCCCGTATTATGTCGCGTATCAATATACTCATCGCCCGGATTACCCAGGCCGACGACAATTTTCATATCGTCCATAGTTCACTTGTGCCCAAACGGCCTCATTTCTTGTCTTCTGAAGCTTCTTTCTCCTCTCTTTCAGCTTCTTTAGCTTCGCTAATAACCTCAGGAGTAGCCGGCATTTCATCTTCAACCTCCTCGGTGGTCTTGGCAGCGGCAACCAAGTGGCACGTAACAACAAGCGTCTCAGGAGAGCTTACCAGTTTCACACCATCCGGAAGCGCAATGTCACCGGCATGCAAAGCGTCACCAACTCTAACCTCTTTCACCGAGACAGAGATTGTTTCCGGAATATCGGTTGCCTTGCACTCAATTTCCAGGTGGTCTGCGTGTGCTTCAATAATGCCGCCTTCATGCGCATCTTTAGCTGTGCCTGCGCTTTTAAGCTCAATAGGAACTATTACTTTAATCATTTCGGTTACGCTGACCCGCATCAGGTCCGCATGAATGATGTCCTTGCCTAAATAGTCATACTGCAGGTCTTTGACTATCATCTTTTCTTTCTTCTTGCCGATTTGCACATCCAAAAGCCGTTGTCCGAGATGCAGTCTTTCCACGAAGTTGCGTGCATCTAACGAAATAGCCATTGGTTTTTCCTTATGCCCGTACACAATAGCAGGTATCCTGCCCTGCTTACGCACCTTTGCTGCGTGCTTTGACCCGGCGTGTTCCCGCAATTCTGCTTTCAAAAGCAATGTTTTTACCATAATCTTCTCACCTCAATAATTAGTTCGTAGTTATGAGTTTGTTGTTCATAGACTACGAACTATGAACTATTGATCTTTGAATATTAAATGGAACATTCCTGCATAAACAAAGCAAGGAGGTCATTCCCGCGAAAGCGGGAATCCAGCCGTTTTATCAGCGCTTTCTGGACTCCTGCTTGCGCAGGAGTGACAATATGGTTGTTCCATTACTTAATCAAACATCAATAATTTCAAATATTGTTGAACAAGTTACTAATCGATTCATTTCTGTGAATTCTCTTTATCGCCTCACCCAACATAGCTGCTACGCTTAATATCTTAATACTGTCAACCTTTTTGGTCTGTTCACTCGTTGGTATGGTGTCGGTAACTACCACTTCCTCGATTGGCGCCTCGGCCAGTCGTTCTAATGCCTGCAATGCAAAAATGCCGTGTGTGGCACCGACATATATTTTCTCAGCCCCGCGTTCCTTAAGCAGATTAGCGGCACTGCACACTGTCCCGGCGGTGGCAATAATATCGTCGCACATCAGGACATTTTTGCCTTCGACCTCACCTATCATCTCATTGGCCTCTACTTCGCTGCCGCTGATGCGTTTTTTATACACAATCGCCAGCTCTCCCCCAAGGCGCTCCGCATATCTGGCTGCAGTCTTCATATTGCCGACGTCCGGTGAAACCACCGTCAGGTTATTAATCTTCTTGTTTCTGAAATACTTATTCAATACCAGTTCGCCCGTCAGATGGTCAACCGGTATATCAAAAAAACCCTGTAACTGCTTGGCGTGCAGGTCTATTGCCAAGACCCTGTCGGCCCCGGCGGTCGTGATAAGATTGGCCACCAGTTTCGCCGTAATGGGCACACGCCCTTCGTCTTTTCTGTCCTGCCGGGCATAGCCGAAATAAGGAATAACCGCTGTGATACGTTTGGCGCTGGCTCTTCGCAAACAGTCTAAATAAATTAACAGCTCCACTAAGTGGTCATCAACAGGCTCGCACGTTGACTGCAAAACGAAGCAATCTCTGCCCCGAACATCATCCTCAACCCTGATGACCTTCTCTCCGTCCGGAAACCTGTCTATCTTTGCGCCGCCGACCGGAATCTCCAGATACTTACAAACTTCACTCGCCAATGCCGGATTACTGTTGCCGGAAAATATCTTCAGGTTATCACTTAGAAACATCTTTCTCTGCCTTTCCACCCAATTCATTTACACTTTTTTGCGAAACCACCGTTCCTGCATTTATATGCGAGCCGTCTTGTAGCTCAAGCGGCGCTATCAGTACTGTACCGGAACCGATATAGCAGTTATTACCTATATTTGTTCGGCTGATATTTTGGCCGTCGAAATTAGCCGTTATCAAGCCGGCCCCAATATTAACGTTTTCTCCCACAGTAGCATCACCGATAAAGCTGTGGTGCCGGGCCCGAACGCCGTCAGCCAAAGTCGAATTCTTAACTTCCGTATAAACGCCTAACACAACATCATTTTTCAAAACCGTCCCGTCCCTCAGATAAGCAAAAGGCCCAATTCGACAGTCCTGACCGATTTTGACTTCGCCGTGAATATACGTAAACGGCTCAATCACAGTGTCCTGTCCGATTTGCGCTCTTGCATCAATCCACGTATTAGCGGGGTCAACTATTGTTACGCCGTTTTCCATTAGCTCCCGTTGAATCCGCCGCTGCATAATCTTGCTCGCCGCGCTAAGCTGTGCCCTGCTGTTGATACCCACCGCCTCCTCAGGCTGCACCGCCGTAATCGCTAAAACCTTATGACCTGTCCCAATGATACCGGAGAGCGCATCTGTAAGATAATACTCTTTTTTGACATTATCAGGCTTGACCTTCTCCAGCGCCTCAAAAAGGACCTTACTGTTGAACAGATAATAGCTCGGATTAATTTCTTTGATAGCCAACTGCCCCGGCGTGCAGTCACTGTCTTCAACGATACCCTGCATATTGCCGTATGCGTCACGGATTATTCGCCCGTACCCGCTCGGGTCCTCCAGGAGCGCCGTTGCCAATGTCGCCGCCGACTGCCCCGACTCGTGCTTTTCTATAAGTGTCTTCAATGTTTCGGCTCGAATCAAAGGCCCATCCCCGCAAAGTATCAGCATTTCGCCGTCAAAATCTTTAAGATGTTCCTTGCAGCACAAAACCGCATGGGCCGTTCCCAATTGCTCATCCTGTTGTACCCAGACAATATCCTCGGCTGCTGTTTCGGTTTGCGGCTCGGCTGAGTTCGAGGCAAAACGGTGAGGGGCGAATCGCCCTTTCACCTGTTCTGCTGAGAAGCCAACAACGACATATATTTTTGACACACCGATTTCACGGCAGGCATCGAGCACGTATGCCAACATAGGCCGTCCGCATACCTCATGCAGTACCTTTGCTAATTGGGTGTTCATCCTTGTGCTGACACCCGCTGCCAGGATTATCGCTACTCTTTCAGCCATAAAATTGCGCCTGATATTCCATCGTACCGCTTGTTATTAAAAGCAAAGCGAAACTTTCTTCTTCCTTTTTTCAATAGTCAATATGCTCTGTTGAAAAGCCACAAAAACTGTCATTCTGAACGGAGCGAAGCGGAGTGAAGAATCTCTTTTATGGCTCAAGAAATGAGATTCTTCGGCTTCACCTCAGAATGACAGTCCACGTTTTCAACAGAGTATAGTCAATAGTCAATAATAAATAATAAATTCCAAAAGCTACCCGACCAGGACTCGAACCTGGAACGTGGGCACCAAAAGCCCATGTGTTACCAATTACACCATCGGGTAATACAATTGATTATTGAAAGTTAGCCAATGGAATATAGCCACTAATCAATTGATTGTCACGGAGACCGTCTTGTCTCGGCCCGATTTGGCCCCGCCGGAGGCTTGAGTCAACCACGCCGTGATACTGCTGACCCCAAAGAAACAAAAAAGCCAAACTTATAATTTCACATTTTCAGTTTTAACTTTTCAGCTTCTTCTTCGACCCCATGCGACAGAGCAATTCTTCAATCGCTGGACTATACCCCATTCTCAACTGCAAATCAACTTTTTTTCAGAAAAAATCATAAATATCCTGATAATCTTCTCAAAAACAGCCTGATGTCTCGTGCGCGGTGCGTATTAGGTGAATTCTAAACTTGTCTGACGACAGTCAAGATTCCAAATTCAGTATTCTCCCCTTCCCATTTTCCCGGAAAATCCGTGACAATCAGACTCACGTAATATGTTGGCGGAGAATAAAAATCCTACGGCTTACGGGACTGATGGAGAATACAGGCAGGCATCCGGCTTTGTAGCATGAAAAAGCTCGTAGTCATATGACTATCCGCTATCCGCCCT
>JAUWBX010000299.1 GCA_030609625.1 Phycisphaerae bacterium | reverse complement strand
TAGTTGCAGGTCCCATTGACGATGCCGTACATCGCAGTGATATTATTTGCCGTCAACCCTGTTCGGATAGCTGAGATAATAGGAATCCCTCCTGCGCAACTGGCCTCGAAGGCTATACAGCGGTTGTTCTCGTGAGCGGCTCTGTACAGTTCATTGCCGTACTCAGCCAATAAGGCCTTGTTGGCGGTAACCACGTCTTTACCTGCTCCTAACATTTTGAGCTGGACCTGTTTTGCCGTATCGATTCCGCCTATCATTTCAACGCCTATTTGAATAGCCTCATCGTCTAATAGTTTATTCAGGTCATCGGTAAGGATACCATCGGGCAGCTTCACCGGACGGGCAGACTTTGTGTCGATATCAACAACGCAGGCAAGTTCCAGCCGCAGACCGGTTTTAGCGGCTATTGAATCCACATCCTCGATTATCAGCTTTGCTACGCCGGTGCCTACAGTGCCGAAACCAACAAGTCCAACTTTTACAATTTTTTCTGCCATAATCTCGTACCCTTCGACTGCGCTCAGGACAAGTCTCGTAATTTTCAACCACGGATACCCGCCTGCGCGGGCACAAGTTTCACGGACTTTAATTTTATTTTTATTTGCGTAATCCGCATAATCTGTGGTTTATAATTTATCATTAGTCAATAGTCAATAGTCAATATGCTCTGTTGAAAAGTTACAAAAACTGTCATTCTGAACGGAGCGCAGCGGAGTGAAGAATCTCTTTATGGCTCAAGAATTGAGATTCTTCGGCTTCGCCTCAGAATGACAGTCCATGTTTTCAACAGAGCATAGTCAATAGTCAATAATTACGATGTCTTCCGGAATTGCGACGACATCGCGGTGGGTGGGGCCGAGGAGCTTTTTTATCTCGGTGCTGTGCTTGCCGGCTAAGACCTTCAATTGAGAGCTGCCGATACTCGTTACGGCCTTGGCATTATCATTTAGCATAACGACCGCACCGGCCTCGAATGTACCTTTGATACTAATTACGCCGCTGGGCAAAAGACTTTTGTGATTTTTAACAGCCTGCATCGCACCCTCGTCGATAAATATTGTCCCGGCAGAGCTGCTATTGAGAATCCATCTCGAACGATTGGACAGCTTCCTTTTCGGTATAAAGACCGTGCCTATTTCTTCACCGGCGATGATATGGCCGATGACGTTTCTCAATCTGCCGTCCGCTAAAACTATCCGAAAGCCGGCGTTGGAGGCGATCTTTGCAGCTTCAATTTTGGTTTTCATTCCGCCGGTGCCGTGTGTGCTGCCTCTGTCTCCGGCGCTTCGAATAATATCGGCGGTTATCTCGAAAACAGCGTGTATCGGCCTGGCGTCGGCGAATTTCCGCGGATTCTTATCGTAGAGGGCGTCGATATCGCTGAGCATAATCAAAAGGTCGGCGTCGATTTTACTGGCGACCAGGGCGCTTAGTCTATCGTTATCGCCGAAGGCTGAGCCGATTTCGTCGGTACTTACACTGTCATTCTCGTTCAGGATTGGCACCACGGGCAATTTGAGCAGTGTCTCGATGGAATTGCGAAGGTTCAGATAGGTCCTTCTGTTATTCAGCACCTCGGCGGTCAGCAGGACCTGAGCAACGGTAACGCCGTAGCGGGCAAACGATTTTCTGTATTCAGCCATAAGTAACGGCTGTCCGATGGCGGCGCAGGCCTGCCGCATCTTTATATCTTTTACCCTGCCTACCAGCCCAGATTGACCCTCTCTCGTACCTGATGGCCTGATACCCTGATACCCTGATAACTGTCCTCTCCCCATACCGATAGCCCCGGAGCTAATGATAACGACCTGTCTGCCGGTTTTGAGCAGAGAATTTATCTGCCGGGCGATTCGGCGAACGTATGCGGCATCTATGCCACCTTTTTTCGTCAGAATATTAGTGCCGATTTTTACAACTATTAGCTTTGCTTTACTGAAGTCTCGCATAATTCGTCGCTCGTCGCTCGTGACTCGTGGTTCGCCCGATTCACTAATCTCTAATCACTAATCTCTAATTCTCTAAACTCTTGTGCGTGAATTTTTTTGCCTCGCTGCCGGAATAGTCGGCTACGACCTGGCCGGTGCCGAGGAGTTTCCATTTATAAATCACAAGGCCTTCGAGTCCTACCGGCCCGCGGGCGTGTATCTTGTTGGTGCTTATGCCTACTTCGGCGCCAAGGCCGTAGCGAAAGCCGTCACTAAAACGGGTGCTGCAGTTCCAGAATACATTTGCAGAATCGACCAGGTCCATAAACTTCTCGGCCTTTTCCTTATCAGCAGTAACAATGCTGTCGGTGTGCCCTGACCCGTAACGGTTAATATGCTCAATCGCCTGGTCAAGGCCATCGACGATTTTTATCGAAAGGATATAATCCAGATACTCGGTTGACCAATCTTCCTCGGTTGCCGGCTTTACATCGATTATTGATGCTGTTTTTTCGCAGCCGCGTAGCTGAACGCCTTTTCCCTCAAGAGCGGTTTTGACTTTCGGGAGAAACTTCTCGGCAATTTTATTATCTACCAGCAGTGTTTCTGCGGCATTACAAACAGCAACGTACTGGCACTTGGAATCGACAGTGATATTCACAGCCATATCCAAATCAGCATCGCTGTCTATATAAACGTGACATATACCGTCAGCGTGTCCGAGTACGGGTATGTTCGTGTTATTCATAATATAACGCACGAAATCGTTCGACCCGCGGGGGATAACCAAATCAATATATTCATCTAAGGCCAACATCTGAGCAACATCCTGGCGGGTTTCCAATAGCTGAATCCATCCATTGGGTAGTCCGGCTTTTTCGCTCGCCTCGGAGATTGTCTCCGCTAAGATTCTATTGGTTTTTGCGGCTTCGCTTCCGCCTTTCAGCAGGACGGCATTTCCGCTTTTTAAGCAGAGCGTTGAGATTTGTACAAGGGCGTCCGGCCGGGATTCAAAAACAACGCCGATAACACCAATCGGACAACTGACTTTATAAAGTTCGAGACCCTTATCGAGTTCGGTTGCAGTGATTGTTTTACCGACAGGGTCATCGAGTTTGATGAGGCTGTCGATACCAGCACAAACATCAGCTATTTTGTCTTTGTCAAACTTTAAACGTTTCAGTAAAGGCGCAGTTAGGTTGTTCTTTTCAGCCGTGACCAGGTCTTCTTTGTTGGCTGAGACGATTTCATCGCTGTGCTGCTTCAGTGCTTTGGCAATCTCGGCTAAAGCGTTGTTCTTTACATCGGCCTTGGCCACTGCCAGTTTGAGCGAGGCTGACCCGGCTGCCGCGGCTGTTTCTGAAATATTCATTTTTAATTTACCATTGACTACTTGTTGTTAAATACCTATATTCGATTGCCGAATTGTAAATAATAAATAATAAATAATCAATATCGAAGTCGAAGATACGCCGTAGCGGGAATCCGCTATAGGCGGAATCAATCGTATTGCGGGCGTAGCTCAATGGCAGAGCATCGGCCTTCCAAGCCGAGTATGTGGGTTCGATCCCCATCGCCCGCTTTTGTTATAAAATCCCTCTTCTTTAAGCGCTCCTGCGATATACTTTCGATTTTCTTACAGGTTTTGGATGAACTGTTGCGAAATTTACAGTGCCCTGTGGAAAACGGTAGGGGGGAGCGTAAAAAATAATCAGCTCTGCCAAAAGTATTATATTTTCGTAAGCACTTGTATTTGCGCGAATTAGATTCTTTCGGGGACCGTCCTATAATAAAATTTTTCAGAAATTTTGGAAAAAGTGTATTTGTATGTTGACAAAGTGGTAGAAAGTGGTACGATTTCCCACATTGAGTATATCAAGTGGGACTAATGCCATGCTTTTATTAACAGGCGAATATCTACACGTTGTCGATAACAAGAGCAGAGTCCTCATCTCGAACAAGCTGAGAAATCAAATTGATGTCGATGAGCACGGCAGCAATTTCTATCTTGTCCTCGGCGCCAACGGCATACTTTGTTTGTACCCCGAAAAGTATTTCGAGCATATAGCTCTTGCGGTTACACCCGGTACTACCGCCCCTGATGAGGCTGTAGCGTTCGAGCGAATCAGCTTTGCTTTGGCCAGTAAGGTGGAGCTGGACGGCCAGGGCCGATTGCTCCTGAATGAAAGATTACGAAAGAGGGCGGGATTGAAAGACCATATTACACTTATCGGCGTTAGAGACCATATCGAGCTGTGGAACAGTGAAAACTGGGAACAATATCTTTCAGACAATATGGCTCAATATCAGAAACAAGTCTCGCAGGCACGACAGATTGTCCTGCAAGAGCAGAGCGAAGATACTTAATCTTTAGAATGGAGACAGAATGAT
>JAUWBX010000462.1 GCA_030609625.1 Phycisphaerae bacterium | reverse complement strand
ATTTCTTCAGTTGCCTCATACCGCCGATTTCGCTAAGATCCAGGGGTATTTGGATATACTCCAGCAAGCCTCCGTGTTGAATCATCCGTCGTTTGCTCGCAATTACGACGTTTATATCATTGTCGTCGAAGCGTCTGTCGTCGGCGACGGTATCGATAATAATCCGTTCAGCCTGACGGCGGGTCAAGCCACGAAGGTTACGGACAATAGTATCCAGCCCCTTTTTCGATATGCCAATCTCAATAGGTTTTTCTCGGTGAAAACGCTGTACTGTTTTACGAACAATTTCTAAAAGCTCTCGTCGGTCGGGAAAAGAAATTTCAAAAGGCCTTGCGTATGATTTTACGATTTCCGGCAGTTTGTTTTCGCTGTCAATCATCACGAGTGTGCTGCCATTCTTCTCCAAACAGTCGATAAGGTCACGCAGGGCCCGCAACGTCAGGCCTCCCTTGAGATGTTCAGCAAGGTCGAGGGTTACACAAATAGAACCTTTCTTTACATCGGTAAGATAACGAAGTCCGGTGGCGGGAGTTTCAGTATCGGCTATGAAAGGGCTGTCAGACAGAAAGCCCTCTCTGACGCCGCCGGCGACAGACCATATCCACATACCACGCTTTTGACCAAGTGCCGCCTGGTGTACGATTTCCAGTGCGTACCGTTCTTCATGAGTAACGATGGATATGCAGCAGTAGCCGCTATTGATAAGTTGTTCAAATCGCTCGGTATCGTCCATTGTACGCCGGCCCACGTAATCATTTATGTAGCTAAGGCTGTGTTTCCGTCTTGCTGAGATTGAGATTGCCGCGCTCGGCTGCGCCTCGCTCGCAATGACGAAAGATACGCTGCCACGTCATCGCGAGCAGTCCAGTATCAAACTTTGATACTGGACGACGAAGCAATCTCCCTCCTATTATAATGAAAAATTGAGAAAACAAAAGTCCAAATTTGCCCATTACAAATCTTTTGTGCCGGTCGGCTGTGATATTGGCCGGTTAAATATTTCCTGTAGCAGAAACAGTATTTGTCATTCCCGCGAAACCTGTCCTGAGCGAAGTCGAAGGAGCGGGAATCCAGCTTTTTCGCTCTATACCCCTGCTTTCGCAGGGGTGACATCACTGGTTTTTGTTTTCCACAACAGATACTAAATAGCTTGCAATAGTCCCTACCGGCATTATAATTCAGAAACCAGGCCGACAGCGGCGTTGATGAACTATGGAGCTGCAAATGAGAAATGGATTTCGACGAATCAGTTGTATATTCCACTTTATTGGAAATCTGCTGGAGATATTAGGCCTGATTCTTTTGTTCCCGTTGATAGTCGTTCTCATTTACTGGGGACGAATGGGTGACGGCTGGGTTACCGCGACCGCTTTCGTCATTGCGGCTCTCATCTCATTTTCGCTCGGAATGATTTTGCGCCACGTGTTTAAGCCGGCACTTCTTGATACTACCGGTTCTATGCTTATATGTGCCCTCAGTTGGCTTGTTGTCTCAGCGATAGGAGCTTTGCCCTTTGTAATTGCAACTCCTTCGAACTACCTCAATGCCTACTTTGAAGCTATGAGTGGTTTTACTACCACCGGTATCACAATTTTTTCCGGGCTGGACGATATGCCGAGGAGCATACTTTTCTGGCGGGCACTTACTCAGTGGCTGGGCGGTATAGGCATACTTTCCTTTTTCTTAGTGCTGACCTTTCAGGCAGGCGGAGCTCATCATATCTTCGGGGCCGAGAGCCATAAGATTTCTTCCCGCAGGCCTGCCCCGGGATTGTTCCATACACTCAGAATAATCTGGGCGATATATGCGATATTTACGTTATTAGCCGCGGCGGTTCTTGCCGTCGAAAGGATGCCTGTTTTCGACGCCGTCTGCCACGCCCTGACTGCTGTGGCCACCGGCGGCTTTTCGCCTTACGACAGCAGCATCGAATTTTACCGCCTGACGGGACATCCCAATTACAGACTGATAGAATATACTCTGGCGTTCATAATGATGTTGGGCGGAATCAACTTTCTGGTCCATTACCGTCTCTTGACGAGAGACTTTAAAGCACTCTGGGATAACATTGAGATTCGGTACTGGTGGCGACTCATAGCCGTCTTTACGACCGTTATCCTAATCGAGCGTCTTTACAAGACGGGCGCTTTTGGCGCCCTCTTCACACACGGTACCGCTGTCAACCTTAGCGAATTTGAGTGCTCATTTCGGCACAGCATATTCCAGGTGATTTCTATTCTCACAACGAGCGGTTTTGCGACAAAGAATATTGGTTCTGATTTCTTCGGTACTGCGGCTAAACAATTGTTCCTGGTTATGATGGTTATCGGTGGCTGTGTTGGGTCAACGGCGGGGGGCTTTAAAGTCTTGCGCATCGCCATACTTAATCGACTGATGTTCAGAGAGCTTTTCAAGCTAAGAACTTCCAGCAGAGCATCTACAGGATTGATTATTGACAGGAAGATATTACCCGAAGGCGAAGCGCATCGGATAGCTGCTTTATTTTTCACCTGGATGGTATTATTACTGGTTGGCGGAGTGATTACGGCCCTGTTTTCAAATCAAGGTCCCTGGAAATCGTTCTCAGGGATGTTTTCCGCGATGGGAAATATCGGCCCCTGTTATATCTCGCGAGGGGATATGATGGATATTCACCCTGTAGTGAAACTGACATATATCTTTGGTATGTTAGCGGGAAGGCTGGAAATATTGCCGGTATTGCTTTTGTTTTCAAGAAAGGCCTGGAGAATTAGTTAATTGGGTAATTG
>JAUWBX010000420.1 GCA_030609625.1 Phycisphaerae bacterium | reverse complement strand
TTAGAGGTCCTGCGAATATAGGGACGCCTGCCGATGTTTTCAACGCACGAATTTGTAATTACACTGTTGGGTATGGTTACAAGATGCCCCTGGAGTGTGCGTAAGCGTGTGCTTCTAAAGCCCACTTCCTCGACCGGCCCTAAGTGCTCGCCAATCTTTACAAGCTCACCCATTTGAAATGGCCTGTCCGTAAAAATCGTAATAGAGCCGAAGAAATTAGCTATCGTGTCCTTGGCCGCAAGAGCAACCGCAATACCGCCAATACCGGCACTAAACAGGAGAGATTTGACCTTCTCGGCACCTAAGACATTCTCGCTGATGAGCAGAATCGCGATAATTGCAATTGTTATCCGTAAGGCCTTGCGCACTATGGGCACTAACATATCATCGAGCTTTGTTTCTGATTTTACGACCAGCCGATTCAGATAGTATTCGATAACGTCCACAAGCCGATAAAGCCCGTAGGCTGCTGCAATAGCCAATGTCACCCGTGCAATCGTTGTCCATCCCGTGCTAATGGCAATTCGTATGCCATTTTCGTCATCGAAAAATAAAGGGACCTTGGCGAAAAATACGCCGGCTGCAAATATCGCTACATAGACAGGATTTGCCAGCGCCTTTAGCAGCAGTGTCAGAGGGGCCTCCCCCTTTTTCTTTGCCAGTCGTTTGGCATAACTGTTGATGGCGAACTGGACTATCCGCCCTGCCGCCATTGCCACCAGCACTACCAGCAAAACAAGTCCAAAACGCCAAATTGCATTTCCCTTGATGATTTCGTAATTGATAGTCTTTGGCAGCCAATCAGCCAAACCTATTATTGCTGTTACTGACGCCGTCATAACTTATCTCCCTGATTTCGTATTGCGTATATCGTATTGCGTACTGCATTCTATCAAGAAGACAGAATGCTGAAAAGAATAAAGAGGAAGAAATTGTTTAGCAGATTTAGCTACCGCCACTTCGTGTCTCGACTGTACCTTCGGCCACGCTCGAAATGACTGTTGAAGTTAGTTGCTCATTTTGTTATACGTTCTTAGTCTGTGGTCTTGAGTCTGTGGTCCTGAGTCTGTGGTCCTGATATTTGTGAAACTTAACTGGATTAAAGTACGAATAAGTGATAAAAAGAAGTGGCGGATGAGTTGTTGTTTGTCGATAAATGACAAAATGGGGTCTTTTTTGAGAGTGAAGAATTAAATAATGCCATCCGGCAAACTAAACATTTACAAAAGGCCGAATTTCAATAGCCCTCGGTTATTACTGAGCTTCTCCGGGTGGATGGACGGCGGTGAGGTCTCAACGGGAACCGTAAAGTGCCTTATCGACAAGCTCGGCGCACAGAGGTTTGCCAAGGTCGAGCCGGAAGGTTTCTATATCTACAGCTTCCCCGGCTCAATGGAAATAACCGCACTGTTTCGACCGCACACAAAGATAAAAGAAGGCCTGATTAAATCCTACGAGATTCCCGCAAATACGTTTTTCTACAGCGAGGAAAACGACCTTATACTGTTTTCAGGCAAAGAGCCTAACTTGCAGTGGGAAGAATTCGCCGAGTGCATATTCTCGTTATGCGAGCAGTTCGGCGTCAAAATGATATATTTCATAGGCAGCGTTGCCGGCCTTGTGCCCCACACGCGAGAGCCAAGACTGTTCTGCTCCGTTTCGGATGCCGGGCTTACAGAAACCTTCCAGCAGTACGGCGTAACATTCACCAACTACGCCGGGCCAGCCAGTTTCGTTACGTATCTGACAGCCAACTGCAATAAACGAGGCTTGAGAATGGTATCTTTCGTCGCCACCATTCCCGCTTACGTGCAGGGCAGCAACCCCAAGTGCATAGAAGCGGTTACAAGACGGCTGGTAGGTATGTTGGAGCTGCAAATAAAGCTCGATGACCTGCGGGCCGTAAGCGATGAATTCGAGAAGAAATTGAGTGAAATTGTGCAGGAGCAGCCGGAGCTGGAAAGCAATATCCAAAAGCTGGAAGAGGACTACGACAACGAGATTTTCAATAGTGAAATGGGCGATTTGAAAAAATGGCTGGAGCAAAAGGGCATCAGAGTGGATTAAGGGTCTATGTGCCTATAAGGCACCGAAGCAATCTCATCCCAATAATCAATAATAAATCATAAATAATAAATTGATTCTCCCCTTCTTCTGTGTTATTTTACTCCCCTAAATGCGTGATGCGTCCGGGAGCGGAAACTTTGCACGATATACGCAATACAACATGCGAGGTACGAAATTCTTTGACGGGAATTATGGGTTTGTGTATTGTGTAATCGAAAGTTGAGCAAAAAAGGACTGATATGTCTAAAGGATTGTTGTCTAGTTCGGAACTTCGTACAAAATGGCGCAAAGAGAAGTCTTTCTACGAACATAGAGAGGTTGGTACTGGCGTCCAGATATTTGTTAAAGACGTATTAAAATCACCCGAGGTTTTTGCGCTAAAAGTCGGGCTCAATTCTACAAAATTAGAGAACAGAAAAAACGAGTTTCTGGAGGAGAAAAAATCCAGAGGTTCGCGAAGGCCTGATATCACCATTTATATAACGCCCGAAATTATCATTCCGGTAGAAGTAGAAAAATACGAAAACATAAATGCTGGCAAAAGTCAATTATTACAATATCAAATCGACTTAGAAAAGAAGTACGGTATTTTGACAGATGGATATACCTGGCAGTTTTATAATAATAACGTATATACCCAATACACTCTAAAAACTATTTTGGATAACACGGAAATATTCTTGGAATTCTGGCGTGAATATGTAAAGCCAGAAAAGTATTATCTGTCTTTTTTTGAAGAACACGGCCAACTTTCACTTTTGAAGGAAACTGAGCAATTGCCTGTCGAGGAAAATCGCCAGATATTTTTCGAGGATATAACAGAACTAATTGACAGACTCAAAAGGAAACTTGATATCGAGGGGTACTTAAATGGCTTGCCTGAAAAAGAAAGGAGAAAAACTGCCGTTGAGATTACATACGCCTACATAATCCAGTTTATTTTGTATAAGACTTTGGTGGATAACGAATTTGATGATTTTCCGAAAGAATATGAAACTCTCGTGAGAGCAATTCACAGAGACTTAAAGAAAAACAGCTTCAAAGGTATATTAGGCGTTATTGGCGGAATCTCTGCTGCGATATCTAAGAACATTTACCGGCCATTTGCAGAAGAGCAAAGATTTATTGCTGACACTCTTTTGGATCTGTACCATAAGCCG
>JAUWBX010000169.1 GCA_030609625.1 Phycisphaerae bacterium | reverse complement strand
ATAGAGTAACCTTGCCAGATGCCATTATTATTTGGCCGGCCTCTAATTGATTGCGAAGGAACCCCCCGTAAAACCATACAATCCTGCATACGCCTGTGTCGTCACTGATTACAGCTTCAAATATCGGTTGCCTGCGATAATCCTGGTAGTCTATCGACTCGACCATACCGATAATGGTTGCTGTCCGGCCGGGCCGTATCTGGGCTATTTTTATCAGCCCAGGTAAAAAGTTCCAGTCGCGCGGAAAATACTCTAATAAATCACCGACTGTCTCAACGCCCAGGTGCGCAAAAGTTTCGGCCCTGGCCGGCCCGACTCCTTTGAGAAATTGAACCGGCATCGACAAGTCGAGCCTGTTTTGTGATTCTTCGCTAACCTCTGCTGTTACCGTATGTCCAGCCATAGGACATACGGTAACAAATTTCAGTTAGTTTGGATAACAAAATATCGTAAGGCAATTCTTACGTTATTCTTACTTCTCTAAGTTATTCTTGTTTCTCTATGTCATTCCCGCGAAAGCGGGAATCCATCTAATTGTAACTGTTCTGGACTCCTGCTTTCGCAGGAGTGACATTACACTATTGCTCGAATCCATATTCACCTAACAGCTTAACAAACCGGACGTCACAGATTACTTTTTCGATAAGTTTGCCCGCTTTTTTTTCACAAGCTACCAGCTCCTGCACTCCTCCGTAGCCGACAGGCACGACCATAAAGCCGCCATCGGCAAGCTGCCTGACCAAAGGCTCTGGTATCTCCGGCACCGCAGCGGTAATCATAATTCTGTCAAAGCATCCCGATGGCGGCAGTTGGTCTGCCGGCCAGCCGCAACTACCGTCACAAACATAGAACTCAACATTACTGACGCCCAACCTGCCTAAAACCGCCTGGGCCGACTCAGACAACTGGGGGAATCTTTCTATAGTATAGACTTTTCTCACTAACTTACCGAGGACCGCAGTTTGGTACCCGCTGCCTGTTCCAATCTCCAGAACCTCGCAGTTGCGATTGCACCGCAGCTCATGAGTCATCAGAGCGACAATATATGGCTGCGAAATAGTCTGGCCCATCCCGATTGGCAGAGGGCCGTCGGTATAGGCCTGTGAAAAATATGACTCTGGTACAAATTCCTCCCGCGGAACCTCGGCCATCACCTTCAGGACGTCAGGATTAGTTATATCGCGACCCTTCAGGTCCAGCCTAAGCATCTGTTCCCGGGCGACGCCAAACTTATCTTTGTTCTCCCGTCCATGCATAGCTTTAATAATCACCTCTTGAGCGCTATTTTGCAAACCAATTTTGCAGGCTTGCTATTGCTTTTCCACGTCTGATTTGATGAGTTGTCATTCCGAGCGGAGCGCAGCGGAGTCGAGGAATCTGTTTTAATAGACCCCTCGACCCTTCGACTACGCTCAGGGCAAGCTTTTTTTCGCTTGGGGTGACGACCTCTGTAAAATAGCAATCCACCAATACATCTGTGGCAAAAGCACTATAACAGTTTGACGATTAAAATAAAAGCTTGATGGCCGCAGCGACTGCTAAAATTTGCACAACAGCAGTAAAGGCCTTTTGCGGGATTCGCTTTAGAAAAAATATCCCTATCACCGCTCCAACCGCGATAAACGGCAGCATCATTAAATCAAGTTTCACAGACGCCGCTGTCATCAAATCCAGGTTTGCGCTGAACGGCACCTTCAGCCAGTTAACAACGAAGAAGAACCATGCACCGGTCCCCACGAATTCGATTTTGGGCAGCCGCATAGCCAACAGATAAATAATCATTATAGGCCCGGCTGCGTTGGCCATCATAGTCGTAACCCCCGCCATGAAACCAAGTCCGACCGCAAACCACCATTGGGTTGGAATCGGCGCATCTTTGCCTTTAGTCCTTGTGCGCCAGTAATTGATACCCAACATCACCAGAACTATCCCGCCAATAATCGGCTTAAGCTGCTCATCGTTGACCACCTTCAACCCGAAGTACCCGGCCACGATACCTGCAAAAGCAGCCGGAAGCAGACGCAGCACATGAACCCACTTGGCGTTACGCCGATGGTAGCTCGCAGCAAACAAATCCGCTAATATCAAGATACCAAGCAGCGCCCCGACCGAACTGCGGGCCGGCAAAACGCCGGCCATCAAAGGCACCACCAAAATCCCAAGACCCGGAATTCCGGTCTTCGTAATCCCCACCATGACCGCACTTAAAGCAACCACAACCCAGCCAACAGGGCTCAAATCCAACATACTTGCTCCTTTATCAAAGTTTTTGCTCTGTTGAAAAGTTACAAAAACTGTCATTCTGAACGGAGCGCAGCCTTTAGCCCTGAGCGTAGTCAAACGGCGGAGTGAAGAATCTCTTTATGGCTCAAGAATTGAGATTCTTCGGCTTCGCCTCAGAGTCCCTCCTGAGCTTGTCGAAGGAATGACAGTCCATGTTTTTAACAGAGCAAAAGTTTTCTCATTATCAACTTGGACTTTCAACCCTCGCAATCTACCGGTTTTAGGCTTTCTTTGCAATTGACAATTGACAATTGAAGGTGATAATTGAGAATAATCAACCGTAAATAGTCAATGACAAAAGGAGACCAAAAAATGAAAGTCAAAAAGTTCCTTTTTTACCTGTTGGCTGCTCTTTTAGGTGGCTGTGTGCCCGTTATGTCGCTGCATTCGCTTTATACCAAAGAAAATGTAGTATTCGAGGAAAAACTCCTCGGCACCTGGGTGGATGACCCTAATGACCCTAACAGCCCTGAAGTTATTTGGGAATTCACGCATATTGACGAACCGAAGAATGCGTACAAACTGATTTTCTCTGACAAGGATGGCCAAAAAGGCTCATTTGTTGCGCATTTGGTGAAGCTGGAGAACAGCTTGTTTCTGGACGTTTTTCCGGATGAATTTCCATGCGATATGGATGACCCGAATGAGGTGAAGTGGCTATATAACTCTTTCTTCTTAATACCTGTCCATACATTTATAAAGATAGACTCCATCGAGCCTCAGTTGAAAATGCGATTAACAGATGATGATAAGATGGCCGAGCTGCTCAAGGAAGACCCAAATGCCGTAAAGCATATGCCAATTGAGGACATTCCCATTCTGACGGCATCGACAAAGGAACTCCAGGCCTTCGTACTTGAGTACGCTGACGACAACAGAGTATTCACCGATGAAGTCGTCCTGAATCGCAGAGAAACCGAAAAAACAAATACTCTCAAAGCCATCGAACCTTAGCGGCAGCTCAAAAGAATATATATAGAGGTAAAATTTATGACTGCTCAGCCGGAATTTAAACAGGGACCCAAACCGCAAGATAATGTACTTGCTGAGCCCAGACGCTATCTGGTAAATATTGACTCTATCTCCACGCACCAGTTTTTTACCGATTGTCTGGTGATAGGGGCCGGCATCGCAGGCTTTCGTGCCGCCATCGAAGCAGCCGAGCACTGCAACGTCATCATCGTTTGCAAAGATACCGTGAAAAATAGTAACACCGCCAAAGCTCAGGGGGGTATCGCCTCGGTACTTGATAAAGCGGACGCATTCGAATCACACATAGCCGATACCCTTAAAACCGGCTGCGGGATATGTGACGACGGCATAGTTGACATGGTCGTTCGCCAGGGACCGGAGCTGGTAGAGCAGCTGCTCCGCTGGGGTACTGAATTCGACCTGATTGACGGGCATATCGCCGCTACGCTCGAAGGCGGCCATAGTTACCCTCGTGTCGCTCACGCCCACGGTGATGAAACCGGGAGGATGATTGCAGAGGCGCTTATAAAAAAAGTCAGTCAGACCTCGAATATCAGAATATTGGAAAATTTCTACGCCATTGACCTGCTCACCAACGATGGCAACAAGTGCATAGGAATGGTCGGCCACGATAATCACAGGGGTCCCCAGATAATCTGGGCTGCAAACACAATCCTGGCAACCGGAGGGGCAGGCCGACTCTACCGTGAAACCACAAATCCCCAAGTCGCAACTGGAGATGGTATTGCTATGGCTTACCGCGCCGGTGCCGTATTGCAGGATTTGGAGTTTATGCAGTTCCACCCGACCACGCTCTACATTGCAGGTGCAACACGGGCCTTGATTACCGAGACAATTCGTGGTGAAGGGGCGGTTCTACTGGATAACAAGGGGCGGCGTTTTATGAAGGACTTCCACGAGGCCGCTGAGCTTGCACCGCGTGACATTGTCAGCAGGGCCATCCTTACCCAGATGCGAAAAACTGAGTCAACACATGTCTATCTGGACGTTCGACACTTCGATAAGGCATATTTTGCAAAAAGATTCCCGCAGATTAACGAGTTGCTCGAAAGTTTCGACTTAGATATCACTCGCGACCTCGTACCTGTCCGGCCCAGCGCACACTATATGATAGGAGGTCTAAAAACTGACAGCTTAGCTAAAACAAACATCGAAAATCTTTACGCCTGCGGCGAAATAGCTTCCACCGGCCTGCACGGCGCAAATCGGCTCGGCAGTAACTCCCTGCTTGAAGGGTTGGTATTCGGCAAAATGGCCGGGAAGATTGCTTCGCAAAGCACAAAAGCGGGCACTGCCCATCTTAAGCACCCTTTGATAAAATATCAAATACCCCATTCAGACCGAACCCGTTTGGATGCCGCTGATGTTAGAAACTCACTTCGAGCTCTTATGTGGCGAAATGTCGGCATCACCCGAAAGGCACAGCTACTCGCTGAGACTCAGGAAATTATCACTTTCTGGCAGCGCTATGTGATGGACAAAATCTTTGATTCACCCCAAGGCTGGGAATGTCAGAATATGCTCACCGTTTGCCTGCTTATGGCCCAATCAGCCCAGGTGCGCCGGGAAAGTCGAGGTGTCCACTTCAGGAGGGATTTCCCCCATACCGATGATGAGCACTTTAAAAAACATATAGAAATCTCAAGGCGATTATGAGACAAGTAGTGCCGTTTCTAAAAAATGAGTGTAACATTTAATACGTACCGTCATTCCGACCGAAGGCACGGCTTTGTCGTGCCGAAGCGGCCTGCCCTGAGCATAGTCGAATGGGAGGAATCTATTTCAATAGCTTCGCCGAAGGCGAATCAAAAAGTTAAATTTATTTATTGGAAACGGAAGTAGCTGCTAAAACATTTAAATCAGCAACCGAAGCAGCAGAAAATTTGCTCTTTCGAGCACCTCATAAAATACACAGATGTACCGCACAAGCATACAGCGCTTGGAAGGATTTGTAGTCGTGTATAACGTTAAGCGTCGTGATTCTCGCGTAAATATTTAGCATCAAGATTATCTTTTTCACGACCTGTTGATTCTTTATTCTTAATAAGATTTGTAACATTTCTTTGTAATCTTTGTTCAACATGTTGCTTATCCTTTAACGACCATAATTCAGCGGTGAGTTCCCATATAAAAGCAATTCTTTCCTGGGGCGATGCATCTACATAGCAGTTGTCTTGTTCGGTCATTTTTTTTAAGGTTGTGTGATTTCTTATGACTTTCATAGTGTAACTATTATATCATAAAGTGGACAACAAACCACGCTGTCTTACACACGTGAGCCAAATGCCTATCTTGAGCGGGGCTCCAACGTGTGTATTCACAGTTCTGTTGCTGGCTAGATCTCGAGTCTAAAGACTGGAAAGACGTCTAACCGTTCTCTGAATGTTCCTCGTCCAGCGTTCGCGAGCCAACGATCGATTTGCCAGTTTCGGCTTTCTGGCGCTCAACCCGTGC
>JAUWBX010000233.1 GCA_030609625.1 Phycisphaerae bacterium | reverse complement strand
GGTGGCATTGGCTGATGAGGTGACGCTCTGGTTATATGGCGATACGTGGATTGGTGATGTTGTCGATGGAAAACACAAGGGCGCAACGATGGTGAACAACACGATTGCGCTTCAAAGCGGCAAAGACCCTGCGACAGCATCTGTAAAATTTTTCTGGGGCAAAATGAAGGAGGATAAACCGGCTGCCTTTATCAGGCCGGCCGACGGGACGGGGTGGTTCTGGATATTTGACGGAGTTGTTACTGATGGGAAATTATATCTTTTTTTAATGCAGATAATCAAAACCGGCGAAAAGGGTATCTGGGGGTTCAAGCACATCGGGACGTGGTTGGGTGAAGTGGAAAATCCGCGCGATGACCCTTTGGCCTGGCGGATTAGACAATACAAAATCCCTTACGGGCGATATTCGAAGGACGGCAATCTGTTTTTTGGCTCGGCGGTTATGAGGGACGGAGATTTCGTCTATATCTACGGCAGCAGCGAGGACTGGAGTAAAGGGATGAGCGGGCGAAGCATGATAGTCGCTCGCGTGCCATATAATAAGATAACTGACTTTGAGCAGTGGCGTTTTCTTAACGACGGCAGATGGCAGCCGGACATGACGGGTATTTCCAAACTTTTTGACGGAACGGCTACGGAGTATTCGGTCTGTTATCAGTCGGCGATTAAGCAGTACGTGGTCGTCTATACGCAAAATGGAATGTCGAAGAATATAATGATGCGGCTGGCGCCGACGCCGGTTGGGCCATGGAGTTCTGCTTATAAGGTTTACAAATGTCCCGAGGCCGAGTGGCATAAAACGTACTTTTGCTACGCGGCGAAGGCCCATCCGGAAATTTCTAAGAAGGATGAGTTGATAGTTACGTATATTTGCAATTCCACCGATTTTTGGAAAATGGCGGCGGATACGCGGATATATCGGCCGCGTTTTCTGAGGATTAAATTTGACAATCGAGGAAGATAATAAAACCAAATGTTGAAAAAAAAGAAAATATTTGACCGTCGGATTTTAGTTATTAAATAAAATGAGGTAATAGTTATGGACAAGCTTTATGAAAATTCGGAGACGGGATGCTGTCCGAGGTTTAATCCTGAGCCGTGGGATGAAAAAGAGATAACCTTTCAGGATAAATTATTCATTAAAGACCACGTCAGAAGTTTTTTTCACATCCCGCTGAATTTCGCGAAAGTAATGGTAAAAAATATGGAAATGATTAAGCAGGCCGATGCTCTTGTGCCTTTGCCCCTTATGCTTTCGGATGAGAAATCTCTCTGGGGGGCTGATATCTATATCGCAGTGGCTAAGGAGGTGCCGGGGGCGAAGATGGAGAAAATATCAGGGACTTTTCTGACCAAGGTTTTTGAAGGGCCGTACAAAAACGCCGGGCAGTGGGCAAAAGAAATGAAAGACTACGTCAAAACAAAGGCCAGGGAAATTAAGAAGATGTACTTTTTCTATACCACCTGCCCGAAATGCGCCGAGTTCTACGGCAAGAATTACACCGTTATCCTGGCGAAGGTTTAAGTAAAACCCCGCGTAAAACGCGGGGCTAATTATTTTTGGATTCCCGCTTGCGCGGGAATGACAATAAAGAATATCGAACATTGAAGCTTAAAGGGAAAGTTTATTAAGGAAGGTCTAATATGCCTTATATATTTGCTGAAGCTGCAACCACTGCAACCACACACATACCTTATACGGCAATAACCATAATTTTTATCATCTTGGCCACGGCTGTCGGCGCTTTTGTCAGAAAGAGAAGCAGAGATAAGTGCCTGAAGGATTTTTCGCGGAATATGGTAACGCTGGAGGAGACATCCGGCAAGGCGATATGGGGCAAATTGAGGGTGGAAAATACCGGGCTGGAATTTGTTTATCCGGAAAAACACAAAGACGAAGAAGGACACGATGAGACAAGCTATATCTTATATAAGTACGAGTATCCTAATATTGCGGCTTTGATTCGCTTTCACGATGAGCTAAATGAACATAATAAAAAAGAGAGGGAAAAAGAATTAAAGAGGACGTATCATCCGACAGTGCTGCGGAGGTTTAAGAGAAAAATAAAAAACGTTTTCAAAACAGTAAGAGATTCGGTGATGGAGATTGTGAATCTGTTAATCAGTCAGGCCAAAAAAGCCACACCTGCCGGCAAGATGCTGACTTCGCAAGATAAATACGTTTCCCAGATGAAGCAGGAGCTGATGGGTTCGGTGGGGGCTTCCTTTGAGCCTTTGCTGGAGAGATATATCGGCCATAAGGTTGTGCTTGAGATGATTAAGGGTGACAAGATATTCGAATACTGCGGCGTGCTAAAGGAGTACACGGCGGAGTTTATCGAGATAATGGACGTTAATTACAAGATTAAAGAAGACCAGCCGGCCAGAACGGCGGACCTTGTTGTGCCTCGCAAACGCGGTGTCGTCCGGCACCTCGGAGAATAATGTTCATTTTGCGTATGTAGTACTCTATGACAGTTGATTTTGTGAGTTGTCATTCCCGCGAAAGCGGGAATCCAGTTTGTTAATTGGCTGAATTCCGCATCAAACGGGAACAACCTCTATCAATAAATTAAAATGTCGTAAGGTAGTAGTGCTCTGTCACACTTAATTTCAGTAATTGTCATTCCGCACTTGATGCGGAATCCATTGTTTCAGTTCTGGATTCCTGCTTTCGCAGGAATGACAACCCAATAGTCAAAAAGTGATTTTGAAGTCTGTGTACCTTGGGTCGGGGGGGATTTCTTCGATTTTGGTTTCTTTAAGATAGCCGGCAAAATATTCTTTAATATCTTGTATGCAGTCATCTACATCCTCAGGGCGTCCCTGGGCGAGCATTTCAACCGAGCCGTTCGGCATATTACGTACATAGCCTGTCAACTGACGGCGACTTGCCGCCCTGCGGGCGGTGAAGCGAAAGCCGACGCCCTGGACCCGGCCGGTGAAAATTATACGTTTGGCAAGCATTTATCGTATCGCGTATATCGTATTGCGCTCCCAAATTAACAACATTCTATAGTAATTTGAAACTTTTTCTAACACAAGAGCGTAATAGTTGAACAGATTGGGTTTCACCAACAGCGGTAATTCGGGTATAATCCGGCTGGTTAACATTATTATGGCAAAAAAGACAAAGAAACAAATAGAAAGAGATGAGCTGATAAATCTGCTTACAACGCTGGTGGCCGGAGAGTTTTCGCTTCAGGATGTGCTGGATAAATTGGCCGAGGCGGCGGTGAAGATTGTCGGCGTCAAGGCCTGCTCAATTCGCCTGCTGGATGAAGAGGCCGGCGATTTGAAAATGCGGAGCACCTACGGACTCAGCGAAGAATACCGCAGCAAGGGCGTGGTCTCGAAAAATGATACCGTGATTAAAGCCGCTTTTGCAGGCCAGGCGGTTGTGCTGGACGATATGCGTCTCGATGACAGGGTCAAATATAAAGAGGCTGCAATCAAGGAGGCCCTTGTCAGTCAGCTTACCGTTGCGATGCAGTTCAAAGGCCGGGCGATTGGTGTGCTTCGGCTTTACAGTCCGAGACCTAAGCGCTTTTACGAAGATGATATTAATCTTGCCAGGGCGGTTGCTTCGCAATGTGCGGTTGCGATAACGAATGCCAGGCTGTATGAGGAGGCAATTGAAGGCGCACATATGGCCGAGCAGATGCGGTTGGCAGGGCTTATTCAGCGAAAGATGATTCCGGAAAGGCCTTCGCAGATACCGGGGCTGGATATAGCGGCTGCGTATATTCCGTGCTTTGATGTGGGCGGTGACTTTTACGATTTTCTTACAGTAAGTGACAATTGCATTGCGGTGGCGATTGCCGATGTGATGGGCAAAGGGATGCCGGCTGCGCTTATGATGAGCTGTTTTAGAAGTGCCGTGCGGGCTTATGTGGATATCGAAGGCGGCGGCAAGGCCATACAGACAATTACAAATAAGCTCAATAAGATGATATGCGGCGAGTGCCGTAGCGGAGAGTTTATCACATTTTTTTACGCAGTTATCGATACCGAAAAAGGGACTATAACCTACTGCAATTGCGGGCATGAGCCGACGGTGCTGATAAGAGACGGACAAATTATAGACCTGGAAAAGGGCGGACTTGTGCTCGGAGTTGACCCACAGGCTGAATATGAGGTTGAAACCGTTGAGCTAAAAGATGGTGACAGTCTGCTGTTTTATACCGATGGGCTGATTGACGCAGCAAACTTTGACGGCGAATTATGGGGGAAGGAAGGAATGCTTGAGGCCGCAAAGAAGTTTACCTCAGGTTCGGCAGAGCAGATGATTAAAAATATACTCGGATACAGAAGGCGGTTTGTGGGACTTGCAAGGCAGATTGATGATACGAGTATTATAGTTGTCAAAGCTGAAAAATCAAAAAGCAGAACGGTCTCTGGAAAGGTTGAGAAATGAATAGACTTATATTTATATTAGTATGCGGCGGCGTAATGTTTGCAGCTTGTAGTATAAATCAGTCGAACCTGGAAATTGGGAGAAATAGTATGCTGAAATTTGACCATGTTGGCCTGGTTACGGACCAGAAGCATCAGGGCGAAGATTTTGTCGCAGCGACGCGTGTATGGGTAACCAATCCTAACGAACACCCTTTCAGAATCGAGTGGCTAAGATTTGAGCCGGACTCACCCGTTGAGGGTCCTGTCCGCACCCAGCCGCACATAGCTTTTTCGGTTCCCGACCTGGCGAAAGCCTGTAAGGGTATGGAGGTGCTTATAGAGCCTTTCGACGTCGGATTTGCTGTCGTTGGTTTTTATAAAACCCAGGACGGTGCGGTTGTAGAGTTAATGGAGTATAAAGAGAACGCCGAATGGAAACCTCAATGAGATGGCGGAAATGGTTATTACAATTGATGGTCCTGCGGCCAGCGGTAAGAGTACCGCCGCTCGGCTGTTAGCTCGGAAGTTAGGGGCGAGCTTTCTCGATACCGGCGCGATGTATCGGGCTGTAACC
>JAUWBX010000451.1 GCA_030609625.1 Phycisphaerae bacterium | reverse complement strand
CATCTCGTAGAGTTTGCAAACCTTGTCGAACTCATATTGGATCCAGGCCCCGTTCGGTTCACCACTGCCGCTGAGCCACATATCTGTAAGTTCATCTGAGTGCAAGTTATTAACATCCAATCCGGAACCGTTCACGGTATTTTCAGGGCCCGTATCTGCCTGGTGTGTACTGGAAGCTGTGGTGGTTATGTTCTCGATAAGATAAGCAATGGGTTCGGTCGTGAAGCTCCAGAGAACCCCTTCAAAGACCGTGGAGTCGGGCGGCGCATTGACCTCATCGACGCGCCAGTAGTAAGTCGTGCTGAAACCAAGACGTTGGGCAGGAGCGTAGCTGTTGGCATCCTGGCTGATACCGCCAATGCCGTCGTTGACGTCGTTGAAGCTCTCACTTAAGTAAACCGTGTGCCCATTGACTGGGGGCGCAAATTCTCCCGGTGTCCAGCTAAGAAGCACGTCTCGGGGCACATCTGTTGCCTCATTGGCAGGGCTTGGGTCAGAAGCCACACCAGGTGGCATACCTATCATGACTTGTATAATCTCGTCGGCCGTCAGCGCCTCGTTGTAGATGCGGACATCGTCTATCGAGCCGAGCCATCCGCAGTTACCGCAGTCATTGCGGCTGCCAATTAGAACATTTTTGTTGTTGTTGCTAAACTGGCTGGCCGGGACATTAGTGGTGTTTCTAACCTTAAGCTCACCATTGACATAAATCTCCATAGCCTCGCCTGGTCTATATACTCCCGCCATGTGTACCCATTCATCGGTGGGCAGGGGTTCGCTGTCGCTAATACTTATATTAACACCCCCATCATGACTCAACTGAAGTGTAGCCGGATTCGTCACCCCCCCCGTACTGGCTTCAATATTCAATGTCCAGGACCTGCTTCCGCTGCCTCCTGCTTTGGCAAAAATCCGAGCGTTGTTAGTATTGGAACTATCCAGCACCACCCAAGCAGCTAATGTCATCGCTCCGGTTAGTTGCAGCTCCGGTGGATCTCCAATATTCACGTAGTCACCAGAGGCACCGCCGAACTGCATCGCAGAATTCGGATTACCGAATTTGTCGGCTGTCGGTACTACGTTGCCGTTAATTGTCCCGTCAAGACCGTTGCCGCTGGCGTCGGTTCCGTCGCCGTCCAGCAGCCAATGGCCGACCAAATCCGCCGAGGCGCTCTGCGCCACGATCAGCACCGCGGCAAGAAAAATGAGATAAATCAGTTTCTTACACATAACATAATCCTCCAAAAAAAGAAAGTGTACATTGGAACGACCGGTGAAGATTCTTGCCTTCACTACACTTTTGTATATGTCTGCCCCAGACATGTTTTGCCCTTCGATATGGCCTCCTTTCTTCACGAAACCGGCAGTTTGTTTTACTGGCTTGGCCCATCTCCGTTACCTTGCGCCGGATCAGCGCCGGCGAGGAATTGCCGGACCGGCAAAAACCCTTATCTCCGAAGCGCACGACTTCGGCGGTCATGGTTGATCCGGGGTTCCTCAGGGGGGGAATTCTGCACTCCCACACGCAAGCCGCTCCTGACAGCCCGGAGACTTCCAACCTGATATTTTATACCAAATTCGCCCTATCCGCGTCAAGCAGAATTTTGCGGGTGTGTGAGATTTTATTTCGTTATAACGAATGTTCCAGCTCGCGGCCATAGGCTGACTTCGACTTAATCCCTTTGTAAATCAAGGAGTTACGCGGTTCTCAGGCAGCTTCTTTCTACTAACTACACAAATGCCTTTGCAAGGTAAAACCTAGGGCAGGCAAACAGATGCAGCCTTGAGTAATTGCTCCACAGACGGCCGCGGCTGAGGGATTTTGTTGCAGCGAGGCTCGCCCTCTACCAGTACTTCGGTTGCACACAGTGCCGTAAGTTCGTGAACCCCTTCCTCTACTGTTAGATTTATCTGGTTCCATCGATCGGCTAACTCCTGCACAATCCGATACGCCAGCATTACCACAAACACATGACCGCGAGTTCGACTGGCCAAACGCACATTCACAGGTCGCATCTCCAAATGGACAGTCTTGCTCGTGCGAAACGCCCACTCCACTTGAGCAAGGTCTTTGTAACGTGAGTGGATTGTCTCTTTGGCTTCCTTCGAATGCTGCTGGCAGGCGCCGCCGAATTAGTCCATAGCATTGTTCATGCTCAGCAGGTGGGCACGGCAAGTCCTGTGGGATGGAGAGTTGAATGAAATTTGTCCGAACGTGTCTTTCTTGTTGGACTTTTCATCGTTCTACCTCCTTGAGAAAATGGTGATTGTTTTAACAGATAATCACGAATTAGTTGTACTTTTGGTTGTAGTTTTCTAATACGGCGTCCGTGCTCTAAAATCATAACTTACTACATGACATTAGCTTATGATTATTATACGGAGTGAAATCGAAACGGCCATTGAATACGTTCACGCAAAATATGCGTTTTCTGATTGAGAACAAAGCATCGTATACTTAATCCGATTATATCTTGAAAATATTCATTTTTTGGCAAGAATTTGAGGTTTGGTGCTTCCATCAATCCTCAAATTTGACATCTGTGTTGACAAAATGGAGACACGAATTTTCGAAGAATTCCAACATTTTACAACTCTCTCTGACATCGACAACCTCATTAGGGATTACTTTCTTAACACGTAATGCAGCAATATCTCTATCCAGCCAGATGAGGTGAATGTTTCACGCAATGTCACTACTTTTTCTTTTGACAAATATTGAGAATATGTTATGTTTTGTGGTATTCGCATCTTATAAGCTTGAGCAGAAAGGTCGAAGTGTAAACTCGATTCTCGACGAGCATCCAGCATCGAGCATCAGACTGCATATTTATACCAGCATATTTATGCCATCAGTAACGAGTGCTTCCTGTA
>JAUWBX010000401.1 GCA_030609625.1 Phycisphaerae bacterium | reverse complement strand
ATTCCTGCTGTCGGATTTGTATACTTTTTGCGTGGGCGTCAAGCCCCTCGGCTTCAGCCAAACGAATAATATCTTCAGCACTTTCAGCTAATTTTTTCTTATCGTATTCGATAATACTCGTTGACTTGATAAAATCATTGGCACTTAAGGCACTAAAGAATTTTGCGGTTGCCCCTGTGGGAAGTGTATGACTCGGCCCAGCCCAATAGTCCCCAACCGCCACCGGACTATAATCACCGATAAATATTGCGCCGGCGTTTTCGATTTGGTCGGCAATCTTCTTACTTTCCTCACCGCATTGAATCTCCAAATGTTCAGCCGCAAAAAAATTGGCTTGTGTGATCACCTCATCAATGTTTTCAAATACGATGATAGCACCGAATTTCAATAAACATTTAATCGTCGCTTCTTTTCTGCTTAGTTCGTTTGCTTGTTCTTTCAGTACTTCAAGTGTTCTTTGTGCAAAATTCTGCGAGTCCGTGAACACAATCGCACTTCCCGGTGCATGCTCTGCCTGGCTCAGCATATCCGCCGCCACCCACGCCGGATTTGCCTTATCGTTTGCGATTATCAATACCTCGCTTGGCCCTGCTATCGAATCAATATCAACAACTCCGAAAACTTTTCGCTTGGCCATCTGTACCCATTGGTTACCTGGCCCTACAATCTTGCTGACAGGCTGGATTGTCTGTGTTCCATATGCTAAAGCCGCCACCGCTTGTGCTCCACCAATTCGATATACTTCATCAATCCCCAATTCATAACAGACCGCTAATATGATGGGGTGAATACTGCCATTGCATCTCGGCGGCGAAACCACAACAATTTCCTTTACGCCCGCTACCTGCGCAGGTACTGCGGTCATTATCACTGTCGAGGGAAGCGGCGCAGAAGCACCCGGCACACAGATACCGACCCGTTTTATTGGTGTATATTTTGTCCCAGGATGTTTGAAATTACCGATGAAGATTTCGGTCTGATACTTCTTGACATTTTCGATCGCCTGACGAAGTGAAATCAAAAGTCCGGAGTCAGTTTCTTTGTGAGCTTTTTCCAAATCTTCTTTACTTATCCGGAATTGCTCGGGCGTTAACTGAACTTTGTCAAACCTGTTAGTATAATCCATTATAGCTGAGTTCGCCCCTCTACGTTCTCTCAGCGTTCTTAGAATTTCATTGAGTTGTTTATCTTCCTTACTCCCATCTTCAAAATAAGTTGCCCGCCTTGCTGTTGCATGAATTTCTCTTAGCCTTGCGTGCCAGTCCGGGTCGGATGCAGGAATGAGGATTTGGTCGAGTTCGTGGGGCATTAGTTTACCCTTTATCTGTCGAAGTTTTGGTGGCTGTAAGCGCGGGTCGCCTTTTGCGGCAGTAGATAGTTTTTGCCTTTATATTTGGTTATAATGCCGGCTATCTTAAACCGCACCGACTCGGGCACAACAGATTGTCTCTGCTCGGCCAGCTCCAACACTTCGCACGGTAACAGCCGTAATGAGACAGGCCGGACATTTCGGCCAAAAGCATCCAGGACAAATACAAGCCGGCCGTCATCCTGTTTGACTAAAAATGCTGTCCTGTCGGCTAAGATAGAATCCTGCTCCAATTCCGCTTTCTTTGCAGAAACCGAATCACCTGCGCCCTTCTTCGCCTTTGGGGTCCGTCTCAACCTCTCAGGGCCGACAATTCTCCCGGCCTTGAGCTTTTCCATAATCTCCCGCGGTATGGCTAATACATCGTTCGGCTCACTGACAGCGGGCTGTCGCTTAGGCTCTTTTGCAGATGGGCTGCGCTCTTTCTGCTTTGGTTTTTGTGCCGTTTGAGACTGCGGCCTGTCTATTTTGCCAAGGCGCAAAAAATGACTCGGGAATATAAAATTCCTGCCCTTATATTTTGTAGTCCACCCCCAGAGCCGGTAAGCAGCGGCAGAACGCTCGTTAACATCGGCAATCATCTTTTCCAGTGCCGACGATGGCAGCAACTCTAACTTTGTCCCTGTGGAAACTCGAACTCTGTAATCGTTCACGTCCGAACCAAATTCAAAGAACCATCCGCTCCTGCACCAATCCAGATTAGGGTCGGGCCGAATTGGTGTGTTGCTATCCCCCACTGCTTCGCTTTTGCCGAGCAGAGCAGCGGGGATCAATTTGCCATCAATTCCCTTCAGGACAAAGCCGTCCCGCAGCAGAGTTTGGCGTCCTGTCTCTGCACCGAATCCCGATGCCGCAGGGACAACACTCATAAGAAATACTAAAGTCAAGAGCACTCGTACTCTGTCATGCATAATTTGAGGGGTTGTCATTCCGAGCGGAGCGCAGCGGAGTCGAGGAATCTGTTTTAATAGACCCCTCGGCTTCGCTCGGGGTGACAATCTTCCGTAAAATAGCAAACCATCAATACATCTGTGACAGAACATTAGTCTCTTTTTCATACCAAATAGTTTTGAGTTATGAGCCATCAATAATCAATTTAACTGCCTGTTCCGGCCTATCGGCCTGCTTAACATGCCGGCTGCTGTCAGGGTCGTCGGTTGCAACCAGCTCGACCAACGGCTTCCAGAATCCGCCTAAAAGTATAATCGGTTTATCTGTTTTGAGAAAGCCCTTGTTTTTTAATTCCCAGACCTTCGCCAATTCCAGCAGTGTTCCCGTTCCGCCGGGCAGCGCTATATAACCCTGCCCCAATTTTATCAGCGTATCCAGCCGTTCATCAAACGAGCCGGTAACGATTTCACGCCTAACATATTTATTAGCCGTGCTGTTCTTAAAAGCTGAGCACGTAACGCCAATAACTTCACCGCCGGCCTCGCTCGCCCCTTTGGCCGCAGCCAACATCGTTCCGCCGTATCCACCGTTGGCGATAGTAAAGCCAGCCTGGGCTAATAACTTACCTGTCTCATACGCCAGTTGAAAATTTGCATCGTCCTGTTTAGCTCTACCTGTTCCAAAAATAGTTATTGTTTTTTTATTCATTTGTCTTTTTGCGCGTGTAATTTAGAAGCCCGGCCGAAAGCAAAATCTCCCTGTCCCTGTCGGAAAGTTCCAGCCTGCCGACAAATTCGAATGAGCTTGTCGTATTTATAATCTCAACTCTGTCACTGCCCTTGATTGCTTCAAGCAGATTGTTTATCACAAGCTCATCATCGCATTTTATTTTTTCATAGTCAGCCTCCTGGGCAAATTCGATTGGCACGATACAAAAGTTTATCAGGTTCGCCTTGTGGATTCGCTCGATACTTTTCGCGACCACCACCCGCACACCCAGATACATCGGGCAAAGTGCAGCGTGCTCTCTTGATGAACCCTGGCCGTAGCTTTCGCCCGCCACGATGACACCGGCTATCGCTTTTTCCTTTAATTGAAGTGCCCGTTCGGCATATGCCGGCTTACCTTCTTCGTTGAAGCAATTGAAAACCACCTTTGCGTATTCGGGCACATTCGAGCGCA
>JAUWBX010000352.1 GCA_030609625.1 Phycisphaerae bacterium | reverse complement strand
GAACCAGGTAAAGACCCGAGTGTCCGGATTACTAAAAAGACAATTGGTGGCGTAACAAATAAACTTGAGGCACCTGCACTGAGCATATCGTTGTATCTGTTAGCCGTGAAATAAAGCTCAGTTGCCTTGTTGGATAAATTAAGAGGAGATAAGTTATGAATCGACAAAAAATATCTATAGTGGTCGTATGCCTGTCTTTTTTGGTTAACGCCGTGACGTTGGCGGACGAAAATCTTCAGGTCTTGTCCGGGACTATCGACGGCGTTAAGGCGTCTAATGTGATGAATCATTACCTGCGGAGCCAGGCCCAGGAACGGTTCGAGAAATGGAAGGCCGAGTATGAACAGCGAACAACGCCGGAACAGATAGCCGAGTACCAGAAGCGCCTTCGCAGCAAATTTCTCGAAGCTATCGGGGACTTGCCGCGGCGAACACCGCTGAAGCCGCGCATCACGGGCGTAGTTCACCGCGACGGCTATAAAGTAGAAAAAGTCATCTTCGAGAGCCAGCCGAAGCACTATGTTAGCGCAGTGTTGTTTTTACCTGATTCCGAGGAGCACAAACCGCCATACCCCGGTGTGCTGGTGCCCTGCGGCCACAGCCGAAACGCAAAGGGGTATGAGTCCTATCAAACAATGGGGGCGCTGCTGGCCCTTAACGGTATGGCGGCATTGGTCTTCGACCCTATCGACCAGGGTGAACGCATCCAATTGCTCTTGCAGTTACCAGAGTTGTGGGGAACGAGGGCCCACACGATGCTCGGAGTCGGCAGTATTCTGCTCGGTCGCAACACGGCTTGGTTTGAAATCTGGGACGGTATGCGCGGCATAGACTATCTGCAATCGCGTCCGGAGGTGGACCCAACTCGCATCGGCTGCACGGGTAACAGCGGCGGAGGTACGCAGACCTCGTACCTGATGTCATTAGACGACCGCATCATTGCAGCAGCACCAAGCTGTTACATTACCAACTTCTACGAGTGCATCTTAGAGCTTGGCGCCCAGGACGCCGAGCAAAACATCTACGGCCAGCTTGCCTTCGGGATGGACCATGCAGACTACCTGATGATGCGGGCACCAACACCGATTATCATTTGTGCCGCGACGAAAGACTTCTTTGACATCAGAGGAACCTGGGAGTCATTCCGCTATGCCAAGCGTCTGTACTCGCGGATGGGTTTTGCCGAACGTATCGACCTGTTGGAAAACGATGCGCCTCACAATTACAATCAGCTACAGCGACAAAGCGTAACCAGATGGATGGCACGATGGCTGCTCAAAAAAGATGAGCCGATAACCGAGCCGACTATTAAATTGCTCAGCGAAGAAGAAATTAAATGCACGCCAAACGGCCAGGTGATGTTGCTAAAAGGGGCACGGTCAACTTATGATTTGAATCGGGATTTCGAAAAAGAATTAGCCAAACGCCGTAAGAAGCGTTGGAAAACGACATCCCGGACAGAGCTGTTTAATCAGGTGTGTAAGCTCGCTGGTATCCGCAGGCTAACGGAACTGCCGAACCCAAAGGCCGAGGAGCTTGAGGTTATTGAGCGAAATGGCTACTTAGTCAAGAAAATGATTCTCAAGCCGGAGGATGGTATATATCTGCCGGCCCTGATGTTTTTGCCTAAGCAAACGCGGTCTGAGGGCGTGGTGTTGTACGTACACGAAAATGGCAAAGGCGCAGATGCAGCGCCGGGCGGGCCTATCGAAAAGCTGGTCAAAACCGGGCGGTCAGTATTAGCTGTGGACCTGCGCGGCACGGGCGAAACCCAGCAGACTTCTCAAAGATACTTTATGTCATACTTCGGTTCTGATGGTCAGGATGTTTATACGGCATATCTATTAGGCCGTTCCTATGTTGGAATGCGTACCGAAGATATAATGATGTGCGCGCGGTTTCTGCATCTGCAGGACGGTCGCGTGGATTTGGTAGCGGTCGGTCACGTTAGCGTTCCGGCCCTGCACGCCGCGGCGCTCGGGCCAGATATGTTCGGGTCAGTAAAGCTGGTACGAGGGCTGGTCTCCTGGTCGAACGTAATCGAATCAGGCCGGTCTAAGAACCAACTGGTAAACACGGTGCACGGAGCATTGACCGTATATGATTTGCCCGACTTAGCTGCAACTTTGGGAGCTAATTTAACTATCGAAGAGCCTTTGAATGCCTTGGGTGAGCCGATAAATAAACAGTGAGTGAAAAAAAGCTTTTTAGCTGTCAATTAGTCTTTTTTTGTCAACCATGATGCAGCCGGAGAATCAACTTCGATATTATGCCGGATAACACGCTTGGCCAAGTCGTTCAGAACTTTAGCGTACTCTGGATTATTGTACATATTCTTAGTTTGTTCCGGGTCATTGAGGCAGTCGAAGAGCATGTGGTTACCATTGGCTTTTAGCACAAGCTCGTATTCAGGCGTAAAAATCCCAGCCGAGGCGAGTGAGGAATGATGAATCATTGCTTCGTTTGCCCACTCGATTTTCTTACCTCGCAATAGGCCGGAGGCATCTTGTCCCTGTTCTCGTCCGCAGGGTTTGATTCCCATCAGGCCGAGAAGGGTCTGCTGAACATCAATGTTGGTAACAAAGTTGTTAATCACGGTGCCGGGGCGTATCTTTTTCGGCCAGCGAACAATAAACGGGATTTGGTATGCGGTCCGGTACCACTGATTTTTTCCATATAGGCCGTGCTCGCCCATATATTCACCGTGGTCGGTCGTGAAGACGATGATTGTATCGTCGAGAATGCGCTTGTCTTTCAGAACATCGAGAATGCGTCCGACGTTGTAATCGATGCACTTGACGAGGCCGCAGTAATGCGCCTTGTGCTTTCTCATCACCTCTTCGTTCTTTTTACGACCCCGTCCTGTCTTCGGTGACGATTCCTTGAAGGTGTTCGGGACGGTCATATCTTCGGGCTGGTACATACTCATATACGGCTGGCGGACGGTGAACGGGCCATGAGGGTCAGGAATGCTCACCGTATAGAAGAAAGGTTTTCTTCTGGGCTTTCTGATAAATTCAATCGTCTTATCAGCGAGCCAGTCGGTGGTAAACGTCTTTTCGTCTCCAATCACTTTATACGGTGACACCTCCGGATTTCCCTCTTGCTGTTCGACTATCTTTTTCCAGTGGCCGCGATTGAACATAAAGCGGCAGTCTGCAAAGCCCATCGAACGGGCCGGCCTGACCCAGCCCGGTTTCGGTGTTCCGTCAAGGTGCCATTTTCCTGCATAGCCGGTTTCATAGCCGTTGCTTTGCAGGATGTGAGCGATAGTTACCTCATCGCGATTCATCTCGATGTTATTTCTGTAGGCGCCGTGGGCGTGCGGATAGCGCCCGGTGATAAGGCAGCCACGGGACGGCGTGCACACTGCGCTGTTGGTAAAGAAGTTATGGAAAATAGCACCTTCTTCGGCAAGAGAATCGATGTGCGGCGTCTTTACGAGGATTTTTCCATAGTTCGGCGTCCTGGTCAGTTGCTTTGCGTAGATACTGAGTGCCCAGCAGCTTAACTGGTCGGTATGAATGATTAGTAGATTGGGATATTTTTTCTTTCGCCGTGTTGGTTTGGTTCTGCAACTTGCCAGCTCCGGCAGCGTCAGTGATGCCGTTCCCACACCGAAGGCTTTTAGAAAAGAACGGCGTGTGTAACTTCTCAAGCTCATATTTGTCCTCCTGTCGATTTCAGAAGTCGTTGGCGGCTTTTAGAGTGGGCGAGTGCGGCCTTGTTCTTTATACTTTTCCAGAAGACTCGTCAGTCGCTCAACGATTTGGGGTCGCTCGCTCCAAAGATTCCTTGACTCGGCTAAATCATCTTCCAGATTGTAGAGCTGCCCCTTCGGCTCACCCGGCTTTGGCTTATATTTTTTGGG
>JAUWBX010000313.1 GCA_030609625.1 Phycisphaerae bacterium | reverse complement strand
CCAATAGACACCCAAGTATTGGTCAGCGGCCACGGCTGCCCCGGCCTGGGGCAGAATGGGCGGCGTCCAGGGTGGGATTTTTCATACGCAGCCCAACTGCCCTACCATCCATTACTGTGCGCAGCTTTGTTCAGAATGTTCAACACAACCCACTATCTGCTCGTGGGCAGAATTGCCTCTGCTTTTTGTGATATTCTCGTGGTGGTCTGTATTGTCGGCATATATCGGCATATTTTCAGGTCCTTTGCAATTACCGGAATGCTTTTGGGCCTGGCAGCGGCTGTTCTGTACGTATTCAATCCTCTCGTCGATTATGCCAACGGCTATGCCTGGAACCACGACGTTGTATTGTTATGCGTTGTGTTGGCTTTCTGGCTGTTTGTATCCACCAATTTTAAGCAAAAATCAAAATATTGGCGAATCGCCGCCATCGGTGCCCTGCTTACGTTTGCGAGCTTTATGCGTATAACGACAGCTTTAGTAGAGCTGCTGTTTTTTGTGATAATTCTAAGCCAGCCGGCCGAGTCAATAAAACAAAGATTCAAGACCGCCCTGCCGTTTCTGGCGGCGGCAGCTTTTGTTTCGATTTGGCCTGTTTGGGTGATAGTTCAGGCTCCGCGAGCATTTTTTCTGAACCTGGTCAAAATACCAATGCTCTACGGCCAATGGCTGCACGAAATAGGTATGGTTTACAACAAGTTTGACCTGACATTACTCTGCCTTAGACAGCCGGGGTATTTTGTACTTATGCTATTAGCGATTTATCTTTGCCTGATGATTGTGTGTCTTCGCCGCAGGTCAAAGATACCGGATGTCAGAACTCTTTTGCTTGCCGCCCTGCTGCCGCTAACATTTTTTATAATCGTCCTGATTCCGCCGACAATGTGGAGGCAGTATCTTGCAATGCCGGTACCTTTCCTAATAATCAGCTTTGCCTTACCGCTGCTGTATTTAAGGAAACTCACCGACAAAACCAGCATTAGTAAGCACTTCAAAATAGCGACTACTCTAATGACTGTGTGTGTGCTTGTGGCAGTAACTTATTACCCAGTTGTACTGTACAGGACTTCGATAGTCCTCGTGCCGGAAAGATGGGTACCGATTGAGATACATAAGATTTCAGAAGATATTGCCGAGAGAACGAAAGAACCAAAACTAATATTGACCTTAGCCCCCCTACTCGCTCTTGAGGGCCGAAGCGATATTTATACTGAGCTTTCCTGCGGTGCGATTATCTATAGAATTGCCGATTCTATGTCACTTTCCGAGCGCAGTATTACACATACCGCAGGCCCAAAAACACTCGGAGAATTACTTGAAAAATCTCCGCCTTCGGCGGTGATACTCGGCGTAGAAATGAGACGTCTCGAAGAACCTATCTTCGAATCAATCGTCAAGCCCGACTGGGAAAGAAAAACCTATGAAAACGGCATTGTAGTTTATTTCAGGCCGTAATCTTGTAAAATGAACAGCGAAAAAGATTATGAAGAAGGCATGTAGAGAAATCCCGGCACAGTCCATTCGCAAGAGGGCTTTTATGTATATCAAAATGGTAATCTTGCTGCACTTATGTTTTGCTTGTCTGGTTCACGCTGAACCGCTGACCTTGCCGCTCGAGCAACGTCCGGACTGGCTGCGGCGGGACGGGATTGTAATGGCGGGGAATTGGGAGCCTTTGCTGTTCCGCGTTCGGCGTGACGGTAGCCAGGGCTACATACCAACGGCCGAGCAACGTGCCGCCTACATACGCGAACATAGTCCCAGGATGATTGCCAAACTGAAGGCCCTGGGCGTGAATTTCGTTATGATGCACTGCTACAAAGGCGCAGGCCTGGAAGCGGAACGCGAAAGCATGGCCGATGCGGTCAAGTTCGCTAAACTTTGCCACGACTCCGGCCTGAAAGTGGGCGTTTATAACTACAGCGGGGCCTTCATTTGGGAGCTTTTGTTTAAAGAGGTTCCACAGGCCAGAGACTGGGTCATAATCGATAAAAACGGCATGCCCCTAACGTATGGTAAGGCAGCGTATCGCTACCGCTGGAACCGGAACCACGCCGACGCCCGGATGTTCTACCGGCAGCTCGTTCGATTTGCCGTCAACGATATTGGAGCAGAGCTGCTCCACTTCGACAACTATGCATACGGTCCCGGCCAGGATGCTAACTCCGTACAACGGTTTCGCAACTATCTCGGTGATACGTTCACTCCTGAACGGCTAAAGAAAATGGGTATCGACGACCTGAATACCGTGCAGCCTCCTATGACCGGTCTGCCGGAGAATATGCTGCGTCGGGCGTGGCTGGACTTTTCCTGCCGGTCGCTTGCCGATTCCTATCACGCCATGAGCTGGTATGCTCGTACGCTTAGGAAGGACATTCTTATCGAGTGTAACCCCGGAGGTCCGGGAAACTGGATTCGACCACCTGTTGACCATGGAAACCTTCTCCAGGGCGGCGAGGCATTCTGGGACGAGGGTAGGCAACCTGGCTACCGGAACGGACAGCTCCAGACCCGTATCCGCACTTTCAAGGTCGCCCGGCGTATGAATAATATTGCATTTGTCTATACCACTACCGGCCTTGAGATGGCTGAGTCCATGGCGTTCAACCGCGATTGCCTTGGATGCATCTGCTGGTTTGAATACGATAAGTTACTCGCCAAGCCAGGCTCGAATGAACCCGTTTCTAACACCCTTGCCCCGTTCATTCGCTTCTTTCATACGCGTCGCGATCTGCTGCGGGAAACCAAAGTCGTTGCCGACGTTGCCGTTCTGCGCAGCTTTCCGTCACAGGTGTTCGCTAATTCGAATCACGCTAAGCTCACTTATCAAGTCGAACAGGCCCTCATTGAAAACCGCATTTGTTTCCAGATAATTTATGACCACCACCTCAGCGATCTAAATCGCTATCGTGCGCTCATTCTTGCCGGCTGCATAGCCCTTTCCGACCGGCAGATAGAGAAAATCAGGCAGTACATCAAATCCGGCGGCAGGGTCTGCATCATCGGTCCGGTCGCAGCCCACGACGAGTGGATGCTTCCGCGAGAAAAACCGGTACTGGATGACCTGCCAGCCGCCAGCGTGGTGCGCATCGGCGAAAATGATGATATCCTTGGCGCAGTTGGCCGGGCCTGCTCAAATGAATTCTCACTATCGGTTCAGGCCGAACCAGGACTATGTTCGGAGCTGACCGAACAACCCGGCAGACGCCTTGTTCATCTGGTCAACTACCGGGCCGATGACCCTATCAAAAACATCACAATCAATCTCCGCCTGTCGGCCGAACGTCACGTCGAGGCCGTAACCTTGGCCGGTCCCGAGCGGGAACACGACATTAAACTGACCTTTAAGGAGCAGGCCGGCGTTGTCACATTCACTGTACCGGAGGTAAGCATATACGAAATCGCCGTGGTCACCATGAAATAATGCCACCGGCTCAGGATTATATTACCGCCGAGTAAGCTGTTATGCTGCTACATATCAGCATCATCAAAAATCGCTTTTGCGATGCCGTTGATTACTCCGCGGGTCTGGCCGTTGGTGTTGTTTGCGAGAATTGAAAATATATAATCGCCCTGCCCGGTGCTGCACAGGCCTGAAAACGACCTGACGCCATTGATATATCCAGTCTTGCCTGAGATTTTGCCTTTGTACTTTTTTTCTTTGAAATATCTAACAATTGTCCCATCTACCCCCCCTACCGCAAGTGAATCCTTATAAAGCTTCCAATTCCTGCTATTGTAGATATTCAATAACACTTTTGTTATGGCGTATGCGCTAAGCTCATTTTGTCTGCTCAGGCCGCTGGCGTCATCGATATAAAACTGGCTTTCATCAATGCCAAGCCCCAGGAGAAATTCAGAAATCAATTCCCGGCCTCTGTCCCAACTGCCGTTTTTCCCTTCCGGATTATTATTAGCGGCGATAGTTTTAAGCAGCGCTTCGGCTGCCAATCCGAGGCTGTTCTTATTACAACGCACCAAACAATCATTTAGCGGCGTAGTATATTGGGTAAGCAGCCTGAAATTGCTGTGGTCGTCAAGCGTTTTTTCTATGAGATGGCCGTTTGTTTTTATTCCTGCTTTAGCAAGATTCTCGTACAGAAGAAATCCAAAAAATGCAGCGGGTCTTTCAATCGCAACGTCAAAAGGCCCGACCCTAT
>JAUWBX010000110.1 GCA_030609625.1 Phycisphaerae bacterium | reverse complement strand
AAAACTATTGAAGATTTCAAAAAAGAGTACTATCGTAAAAAACAACAGGAAACAATCCAGATGAAACAGGATTTTTAAACTAAAACTGGTAAACTAGGGACGGCCACGAATGGCATGAAGTTAGTGATAAGCATTGAAAGCGAAGCAACTTACGTGAGCCCTGTGCGGCATCAATTATGGGTTTGGAAGCTAGATGGGTTTGGCCGCTAGCCTGAAATACCTCGTAGAACACCTAAGGAACCACAAAGGGCAAAGAGGGCACTGAGAAGAACACAGTATGAAATCTTCGTGTTCTCTGTATTCTATTTGGGGAGTCAATCATGCAAGGCAAGGAATTCAATAAGCCTCTTTTGAGCAAAGAGTTATGGCTTATCTTCATGCCATTCGTGAATGTGCATAGTATACAAAGTTTTAAAAGGTAGCATAAAAAACTAGAGTTCATGGAAAGGTTGCAATGATGCAGAAGAGCTTTTGGGAAATTTTTTATGATGACGATAATTATCAATTTGAAGTGGTTAGAATTAGTCAAGATGACACCGAATTTACGTTCCGTGTTTGCGAGCTCAAAAGATCCGGAAAGAATGTTAGCTGTAACACTCCACCTTCCACTGTAAGTAAAGAAGATATGGTAGAGGACATGAAGTCGAACGGATACAAGCACATCGATGGATTGTACGAGCGAGCGATTGCGCACTTGCATACGGAGTAGACTTTGAGATAATTCCTGCAAAACTAGAGCCATCCAGCTATTAATGGCTTGGGCTCAATTAGTCGCTAGTTGATAGTATTTAGTATATAGCCGGTCGAGGCCGAAAGAGGGGGATAAATAAAAAGTAAAAAGGCAAATTGCAAAAATAATGAGATTACTTCGCTGCGCTCCTAATGAACTAAGCAATCTCATTCGGCACGATGTTATCTGTAATTGTTTTAATAGAATGAAGTTATCGTAATTCAGCCAATATCTTATTTTATTTTACATTCCTCCTGCGAATCCGGTGAGGTGCTCGCAACGTGGTCGATATTAACATTCAGCACAGCCATTTTGTGTCCTCAATAAACTCCAGCAATTATACCATCGCGGTAGTTTCTATCAAGGAATATCTATAGAGTACGAAGTAGTTATCGCCCCTGCCATTTTAAGTATTTGTATAATCAGCACAATGCAGACCAGGGCATAAACTAATCTTGGCAGCCACTTGGCAAATTCAGTGAACAGCAATTCGGCTCTGTCGCCGGCAATTTCAGCTATCTTATCAACCATTCTGTCGAGTTCTCCGATTTCTTCTCCGGTTTGCCAAAGGTTGAAATAGTCCAAAGGTAATCTGCGAGAAAATCCATCGCAGGTCATATTTCCGGCTTTTGTACTTGCTGCGCCGCCTTTGAACATGTCGGCTATAATTAAGTTTCCTGTTAGTTCGGGGGCTTTTACGGCACATTCTGTTATTGGCACACCCGCTTTATAGAGCATGTTAAAGCCCCTGCAATACCGGCATATCGAGAGTTGCCGAACAGCCAGACCCAGAATTGGTATTCTCAGTATCAGAGCGTCCAAAAGTCTGCGAAAAAGTCCGTTGTTTGGTACGGAGTGATAGACGCTCAGGCTTATTCCTGTCAGCAGGTAAAGGAAAACTAATACTTTTGCAATCTGCATCATGTATTCGGTTGTGCTGATTTTGCCTAAAACCATAGAGGGCAGGGGAACAATAAATACCATAATATGAAAAACCACGAGCGGCAGAATTAATCCTGAGATGAGAATTCCTTTTATTCGATTTCTAAACTCATACCAGTTGGAGAGCATCTTGAAACAATTAGGCAGTTCACCAGATAACTCCGCTGATTTTACCAGCATTACATCCAGCCGGGCAAAGACCTTAGGATATTCGGCCATCGAATCTGCAAAGGTATTGCCCTGGGAGACAGATTTGCTTATTTCGGAGAAGATTTTTCCCAGATGCCCTTGTAATCCTTCACTGACCGTATTAAGTGACTTTAGTATCGGCAGCCCCGCATCGAACAAAACTGCGAGGTCATGATATATTAGTGCAAGTTTATTTCTCACGCCGAGCCTCTTTTGTATCCGCTATAATGCGTTGATAGTTAATGCTCAGAAGTACCCTCTCGATTGTATCAGTATGGCGGTTTACATCAAACAAATTAAGCCGATAAAATATTCCGGCATTTCTCTTTTTTATAATAATCTATTGATTCATCCCACATTTATACTATATTTTATAGTTGTATGACGTTTTTAACGGGTAACTGAATTAGCTGAATGTTACGAGGGACTAATAATGAGACTCAAATCCTTATCCTTATCGGCGGTTGTTCTGGCTTGTATGACGTTTATGCTTGTCTCATGCGAGAGCTTTTCGCTTGGTGTGGGTTCGGGCCGCAGGCACAGAGCCAAACCTGGACCTCCCCCACACGCTCCCGCGCACGGATATCGCCACAAACACCAAGGCGCAGAGCTCGTTTACGATTCGGGTCGCGGCGTCTATATTGTCGTTGGTCTTCCTCACAATTACTACTTCAAAGGCCACTATTACCGTCTTCGCGAGACCAATTGGGAAGTGGGCGTCCATATGGATGGCCCGTGGGAGTTTGTATCGGATGAGGCATTGCCTCGGGGTCTTCGAGCCAAAGGAAAGGGCAAGGGTAAATCGAAAGGGCATCCCGGCCGTGGCCTCGGCCTTCAAAAAAAGGATAAGTAGTAACTGTCATCGGAATCCCCACGCCACTTTGTCATCCCTGCCTGCCGGCAGGCAAGGCTGAGGCGCAGCCGAAGAGCCTGCCCTGAGCTTGCCGAAGGGATATGGGCACCGAATTTCATTTATCCTGCCTCAGCGGTTCTTCGACATTCGAAATTCTTTTCTCGATATTCAATATTCATTATGCTCTGTTGAAAAGTTACAAAAACTGTCATTCCGAACGGAGCGCAGCCTTTAGCCCTGAGCGTAGTCGAACGGGGGAGTGAAGAATCTCTTTATGGCTCAAGAATTGAGATTCTTCGGCTTCGCCTCAGAATGACAATCCATGTTTTCAACAGAGCACTTGGTTTCTATGAAGCCACCGAATTTCGGGTCATGTTTACCTAAAAGAGTTTGGTAGTTTCTTCTGTTGACAACGAATTACTGTGGGATTAGTATTCGGATATGAATAAAGTGCTAATTATAGTCGGCGATGCGACTGAGACTGTCGATACACTATATCCGTATTACCGCTTGCAGGAAGATGATTTTGAGCCCGTGGTGGCCGGCCCGGAAAAGCGACGCTTCCATATGGTCCTGCACGAAATTCCCCCGGACTGGGACGGCAAAATCACTCGCGAGTTCGAGGGCTATACCATTGCGGCGGATATTGCCTTTCGAGATGTTGACCCAAAAGAGTATTTAGGTATTTTTTTCTCAGGGGGTCGTGCTCCTGAATATTTAAGGTATGACCCAGACCTTGTCCGTATCACACGGCACTTTTTTGAAACTAACAAGCCGATAGCCTGTGTATGTCATGGCGTGGAGATACCGGCTTATGCCGGCTGTGTGAAGGGCCGACGTATGGCCACTGTGCCCAAGTGCAAATTCGACCTTGAGGTCTGCGGAGGCACCTTCGTCAATGAGCCGTGCGTTGTGGATGGCAACTTAGTCAGTGGGCGGACATATCATGACCACGGCCGTTACGTCGGGGTGTGGGTCAAGATGCTTCTCAAAGCTCGAGCAGCAGCCGAATAGTCGGGAAATCAACAATGAAACGAATACGTCAGGCAATATCACGCCGTACTTTTATGAAAAGCACCGCGGCGGCCGTTGCGGCACCGTATATTGTTCCTTCTTCGGCCCTCGGCCGGGATGAGCGACCGGCCCCGAGCAACCGAGTAACGATGGGCCTTATCGGCCTGGGCAGTATGGGAATGCGCCACGTGAAAGGATTCCTGCAGGAGGATGATTGTCAAATTATTGCTGTCTGTGACGTCGATGCCGGCAGGCGGAACGCTGCGACTAAGGAGATTAACGAGAAGTATGGCAACAAGGATTGTGCCCGGTACAACGACTTTCGAGATATGATTTCCCGCGACGAAATTGATGCACTTTGCATATCAGTTCCAGACCATTGGCATTCTGTCCCGGCCATTAGTGGTGTCCGTGCCGGCAAGGACATTTACGGTGAAAAGCCATTGGCTTTGACTATCGCTGAGGGCCAGGCAATGGTCGAAGCGGTGCATCGTTACAACTGTGTATGGCAAACCGGCAGTTGGCAGCGTTCAACGGCGCACTTTCGTTTTGCGTGCGAACTGGTCCGTAATCAACGCATTGGCAAGTTACAAAGAGTCGAAGTTGGTATCGGTGGAGGGTATAACCCAGGCGGCGGTCAGCCAACCGTCCATCGAATTGACCCTCAACCGGTTATGCCGATTCCGGATGGCTTTGACTACAAGATGTGGCTTGGTCCCGCCCCCTGGGCGCCGTACACTGAAAAACGCTGCCATTGGAACTTCCGCTGGATAATGGATTACTCCGGCGGCCAGGTTACTGACTGGGGAGGCCACCACATCGACATTGCACATTGGGGTATGGGCTGTGATGAAACCGGACCCGTTAAAGTTGTCGGAAGATGTATATTTCCCAAAGACGGACTATGGAACACCGCCGTTGACTATGACTTCGAATGCACTTATGACAACGGTGTAACACTGCATGTCGGAAGCAATAATCATTATCCGCAAGGTGTCCGATTCATAGGGAACAAAGGCTGGGTGCATGTAACACGCAGCGGCCTTGACGCAAATCCAAAACGTTTACTTAAAGAAAAGATTGGCCCTGAAGAAGTGCACTTGGCGAGACCATCCGGCGATCATCGTCAAGGTCATCGTCGTGATTTCTTGGATTGCGTCAAGACGCGTGCCCAGACTGTTACGCCCATCGATGTTAACCACCGGTCTGTTACAGTTGCACACTTGGGAAACATTGCAATGCTCTTAGGCCGTGCTATCCGCTGGGACCCGAAACGAGAACAGATTATCAATGACCCCTCGGCCACTCGCATGCTCGGCCGTGCAATGCGCTCGCCCTGGTATTTCTAAACCTGGATTGATAAAGCGGCGAAAAATTACTTATAGTTTGCCAAGATGCTTGTTGCAACACCTTCGCTTATTGTACCAGCCTCAAGAAGGGCGTTGATGGATTCAGCCATTGTAATCATCCCGTGTTTTTTGCCGGTCTCGATTACAGTCCTCAGGAAGAACCCGCCCTTTCTTCTGATAATATTCTTCGCTGCGTTAGTTACGACTAATACTTCGCAGGCCACCCTTTGTTCGTTGTTTACTGTTGGGATTAGTTCCTGGTGAATCATGCCCTGTAACGATTCTGCCAAAAGAAACCTTAGCTGCCCTTCGTCGGTGGCGGGGGCATAACTTAAGAGTCTTTCGATAATCTTATCGATTGATATAACGTGCAGAGTGGAAAGGACCAGGACGCCGGTTTCCGCAGCCGCCAGGGCAATCTTAATAGTTTCGTAGTCTCGCATCTCACCTATGGCAATAACATCAGGGTCCTGTCTTAGAGCAGCCCTTAGTCCGCTGTAAAATGTCTGAGTATCTCGTCCGACCTCTCTTTGCCTTACAATCCCGGCTTTATTCGTATGCACGTACTCGATTGGGTCCTCAATGGTAACTATGTGTTTTTCGCAGGTTGTGTTTATTTCATCTATCATTGATGCCATTGTTGTGGTTTTGCCCTGACTGGTGCTTCCGGTTATTAACACCAGCCCTTTTGTTCTTTTGGCCAGGTCTTTGACAACGTCAGGGAGAAGCAGCTCTTCAATAGTTTTTGGTTTGGTGGGTAGAATTCTGATTGTAGAGCCTACTTCGCCGTTAAAATAGCCGATATTTATCCGATACCTTCCGGCTTCTTCCGCTAACATTAAGTCATAATCCAGATTTGTTTCAAACTGGATTTTCTGCTCTTCCGTAAGAAGGTCTAACGATATTTCCCGGCATTGCTCGGCAGTCAGCTTTTCTTTTGTAATAGGAATTAATTTCCCTCCAACCCTGAACATTATAGGGGCGCCGGGGCAAATGTGTATATCGGTGGCTTGCTGGGCTTTTGCGTGCTCTAATAATTGCTTCCTGCTTATCATAGCCTGATTTTGTATTTGCCATCGCCTCTGAAAGTTCGTCTGCCACGGCTTACGCGTGCGCTTATTTGAGCTTGCGGCTCTTCGCCTGTTGGGATACTTATAGTAACAATCAGGGTTGAACCGCGAATCCCGCCAACGGCGGGTTTTGATCGGAACCCAGCGTTGCTGGGCATCTTACTAACATCCAATTCTACAGTTTTCTCAAAGGTTTCTCTACTCTTATTCCGGATATTTTGTTTCGCCCATGCTAAGCCGCTCGTTACCAGGTTCCGTTCACAGGCTTCGAGATAAGCGGTATCCGATTGAAACAACATAGTGTTCGCACCGCCCGTTAATACGTACATTTCGAGTCCTATTATGGCCATCGCCGTTATCACAAGTATCAGCACAAAACCTTCTCGTGCTTCGCAGCGAAGCCCTGCTTCGCAGAGTAGTATTTGCCTTGGTTTTTTCATGTTAAATTCAGAACCTTTCAATAGGTACTCACAAAATACAAATGCGAATTGACCATCTTCTTTTGCCAATGACCTTGAATCTTATGCTCTATGTGTGTCTGAACCTCCACCGCGTAACCGCCCCCGTCTTTTC
>JAUWBX010000046.1 GCA_030609625.1 Phycisphaerae bacterium | reverse complement strand
CCCTTGAACATTGCACAACTGTTGACACCCCCATCATTCCGGCTTGTGCCGATATAAGAATTGTCCAGCCCAGATTAGAGCTGATGAGGAGCGCGCCGACTGAGGTATTACTGTGTGAGCCGATTCCGGTAATATTCGTGGTAACTAATTCAGGGACGGGGTCTGCACAAGACGTTACAATCGTTGAGACGCTTCCTGCAGGGCTGCGGACGATTGACGGCAAGAGCAAATTAGTATTGGATGTAGGCATACTTCCGGAAGGTCAGTCGCGGCAATTCTCGGTTGAGCTGCGGGCTTCCAAGACAGGCAAGTATATCAGCAAGGCGGTGGCCAGCTCGATTACCGGGCTGAGTGCCGAATCAGCAGAAACTACAACGATTGTAAGCTTGCCTGTGCTGACAATCGGTAACAAAGGCCCCAAAAAGGCGTATCTCGGTCGAATAATAACTTATGAAATAACAGTTGCCAATAGGTCGGATGTACCGGCGAAAAATACTGTTATAGAAGATAGCATCCCGGAAGGGATAACCTCAATAGAGGCAAGTGAAGGTGCAAAGCTTTCCGGTTCAAAATTGGTCTGGGAACTCGGCACTCTTGCACCGGGTACTTACAAGAATGTACGTGTATCCTACATGCCGACTGAGGCGGGTACGCTAACGAATGACGCAACTGTAACGGCATATTGCTCGGAGGCTGTAACTGCTTCTGTGGAGACTCTGGTAACCGGGATATCTGCAGTATCGCTGGAAGTCGTTGACATCGTTGACCCGGTTAGAATCGGCACCCGTACGACATACGTAATCGGTGTGACGAACCAGGGCTCTGCTGCCGCCACAAACGTTCGTATTGCTTGTATTTTAGAAAATAATGTTCAATACGTTTCGTCGGCGGGTGCAACTGCCGGTTCGATAGAGGGACAGATAGTGAAGTTCTTCCCGTTAAGCAGTCTTGAGCCGAAGGCCAAGGCGGTCTGGCGTGTGGTCGTCGCAGCCTTAAAGCCGGGAGATGTACGCTTCAAAGTCGTCATGAACGTGGACCAGCTTACACGGCCTGTTGAAGAAACAGAATCTACGCATCTGTACGAGTAGTTATAGTGATATGATATATAGTTATAGTGATATGATATAAAAAGCTATTGTATAAACTCGAAATTCGAATTTCGTGCTTCGTGCTTTCCATATTTTCGTGCTTCGGATTTCGCATTTCGGATTTACCATCAGAAACAACATGGGCTAAAGCCCATCATACCTGCTATAAAAGCAGGAATCCCCATTTGTTCGTATTCAGGTTCTACGTTTTTTTATACCATCCCCAGGGTCAAGAATTAGCTATTTTTTTCCTTGATTAGTAGAAAAAAGGTGGTTAGATAAATGTTGTATAATATACCTATCAGCCAGTAACAGTTTTTGGGAGGTTTAAGATGCGAGTGATAGAACTTTTGGACAAGTCGGCGGTCCGTTACGAGGTTAGTGAACACCCGGCAGCCTTTACGGCGCAGCAGATGGCGGCAGCCGAGCATGAGCCGGGCAAATACGTAGCCAAACCGGTGATAGTCAAAGCCGACGGCAAATATATGATGTGTGTGCTTTCAGCGTGTTACAAGATTGACTTAGGTGCGTTGAAAATTCAACTGGGTGCTAAATCAGTTGAATTAGCCGAGGAAAAGGAAATCGGCGAGATATTTGACGATTGTGAGCTGGGAGCTGGGCCGCCGTTCGGCAACCTATATGATTTGCCCACTATTATGGACAAGGCTTTGGAGAAGGACGAGCATATCACGTTCCAGGCCGGCACGCATGAAAAAGCGATACGGATGAGTATGGACGATTACCGAAAGCTGGTTGAGCCGAAGGTGCTTGAATTCAGTTACCATGTAACGTCGTGATGTTGGCTTGTCTCGGCGCATATATAAAAAACCCCAGGTAAAACCTGGGGCTAAATATGAGATTCTTCGCTTTGCTCAGAATGACAAAGGTGGGCTTAGTCGATTTCGTCGTTAATCCAGCCGAGAAGCTCTTTCAGGTCGTCGAGAGTGATATCACCCATGTGAGCGATTCGGAAGGTTTGCTCTTTTAGCTTGCCGTAGCCGTTTCCGAAAATAGTATTGTGCTTTTGCTGTATTGTGTTGATAGTTTCGGCGACGTTGATGCCGCGGGTATTCTTGACGGCCGTGAGGGTATCTGAGGCATACTTCTCATCGCAGAAGAGGTCGAATTTTTCCCTGGCCCAGGCCCTTACAAAATCACCCATCTGTTTATGTCTTTCCCAGACATTTTCCATCTCCTCAGCAAGCAGCTTTTCGCACTGGTAGTTCAACGCCATAATATGAGGGACATTGGGCGTTGTGGGTGTTTGATTTTTCGCCGCCATTTTTGCGAAAGCCTGGAAGTCGAAGTAGTAACCCCTGTCGGGGACATTAGTGCTTTTTTCCAGGGCTTTGTTGCTGACCGCAGCCACAGCTAAGCCCGGCGGAATTGCAAATGCCTTCTGGACGGAGGCGAATACCACGTCCCAGCCAAGCTCGTCGAAATGCAAAGGCAGAGCAACCATTGCACTGACGGCATCGACGAGGATAAGGACATCCGGGTATTTTTCCTTTATCATTTTGCTGATTTCATAAACCGGATTTGTCAGGCCGGTGCTTGTCTCGTTATAAACGAGGGTAACAGCGGAGTATTTACCGGTAGCGAGTTTTTCGTCAATCATTTCAGGCAAGATGGGTTTGCCCCACTCGACCTTCAGCTCTTCAACGTTTCTGCCGCAGCTCTTGGCTACACTTGCCCATTTGTCGCTGAAGGCGCCGCAGCAGGTGGCCAGAACGGTTTCGTCAAGACCAACACAGTTGCGAATGGCGGCTTCCCAGATTCCCGAGGCTGAGGAGGTAGAGAGAAAAATATTCTGGCCGGTAAAGAGGATTTTTTTGAGCATATCGACTGTTTCGCCGTGCAGTTGAGCATACTCTTTGCCGCGATGTCCGAGTGTCGGGCGTGCTAACTGCTGTAGGACGTCTTCGTTGACCTTTACCGGTCCGGGAATGAACAATCTCGGTGGGTTTTTCCAATCTACCATATCATTTACTCTCTTCTAAGTTGGTATTACAATTTTTGAATCGTTAAGCCTGTATATACTTTTGGATAAAAGTAAGTTGATTTTTGCGGCATTCTTTCGCCGGCGTCCGTAACCATTATTAGCTGCTGCATCTTTACAGGGTTCATAAAAAAGGCAGCCTGTTTGTGCCCTGCATCAACCTCAGAGATTGACTGGTCAATTGCATTGGGGGTATCTTTCACGTATTGAAGATTTTCGCCTTTGGCTAACCTCTCTTCGTCAATGCCTAACAATTTTTCCAGGACAAGTTTATGCAGGATAGAGACATCGAGCGATCTCCAGGCTGAGCTCATATCAGGCATGACCGTGTCCATCGCCTGTATGTCCCTCAAGACGGCAACGTAAAAGGCGTTATTTGAGCCGTAGATTCCAAATGCGTTTTTATCGTTGTTGTGTTCGGCCTTCATTTGCGCAAGCATCCTTTGCCTTGCATCCATTTTGGTCTGAGGTGAATTAAACTGTAACTCGGTAAGCTCGAAGTTTTCTTTGAGCTCGGTAATCAGTTTTTCATAACAGAAGTTTTCGAGGTTGCCTACAAGCCGGTGGGTAGCTAAAACTATCAAACCCTTCTGAAAGGTATTGGCAAAGGCGAGCATTTGATACTGAGCCGTCGTATTGCCGCTTTCCTTATAGTAAGTCAAAGCCGTTGTGTAGCGGTGATGGCCGTCAGCTATGATGCAGCTTTTGTCGTTCATCATTTTCACTATTTGCTCAATATCTTCTTTGGCGGTTATTGTGAAGAGACGATGCCGTACATTCTGTTCGTCGATAAAGTCGATAAGTGGTCCGGTGGCGGCGGCCTGGCTTATGATTTTGTCTGCGACTTTTTGCTCATCTTCGTAGAGCATAAGGGCTAAGCCAAACTTGGTTGTGGTTGCTCTTTTGAGATTGAGCCTGTCGAGTATTGGCTTGTCAAAGGTCTGTTCGTGAGGTCTGACTGTTTTTCCGAATTCTTCGAGCTTGGCCGAAACGATGAAGCTGAATCGCTCGTAACTTGTGCCGGCCAGTTCAAAGTCCTGGACATAAGCATAGATGGTCTCAGCGGTGTCCTGCTTTAATACGCCTTGCTTTATCCAGTCGTTGAGATAGTCGGCGGCCCTTGTGTATTGATTATTGTCGCCGTTATCAGAGGCGGTTGTCTTTCCTTTGATAATGCGCACGATATTATGTTTGCTCTTTTTATAGAGCTGTTCCTGCTGGTTGGGGCTGATAACGTCATACGGAGGAGCAATACAGTTGCCCACATCGCCAACTACTGCTTTATCAAACCTAAATGCTTTGAACGGCTTAATTTGCATATTTGTGTCTCGTATTCGACATCAATTCACTTATTAAGATTGCCGGAAATTGCAAAGATGAGGATAATACTAAAGAAAAGCCAAATTGTCAAATATTAGCAGGATATTTTAGAGAGGTGAAAATATGCAGCAAATAACAATGCATCCCATTGGAATAATCCATTCAGCATATACAGATGGCACGGATATGCCCATCCAGGGGATTTTTAATAGTGCGATGGAGGCGTGCGTTGAATTAAAAGATAAATATGCCGGTGGGCTGAAAGGCCTGGATGGATTCAGCCACGCGATAATCCTGTACTATTTCCACAAATCGCAGAGAGAAGATATTGAGGGCCAGCCATTTCTTGAGGTAAATAAACACGGCATATTTGCGATAAGAAGTCCACATCGGCCTAATCATATAGGACTTTCCATCGTAAAAATCAAAAGAATCGAAGCAAACAAGATATATTTTAGCCAGGTGGATATACTGGATGGGACGCCTGTCCTTGATATAAAGCCTTATATCAAATACTTTGACAGCAGAGACAATGTCAGGTGTGGCTGGCTGGATAAGCACTTCAAGGACGGCAATATTCCGGATGCAACAATTATAAGGCGAAAAAAGTAAGCCGATATGGATGTCCACCCATTCGGCTTCCCCTTCGACTGCGCACCTTGGACACAAGCCCCCCCCTCGCTAAAGCTACGGAGGGCAGGTAGGGCTTCGGCTTACTCAGGGCAGGCTTTGCGCGGGGGCGACAACTGATACGCGTTCGTTTTACTTTTTCTTCTTTTTTTCCAGGTACTGGTTTATAGCTGCTGCGGCGATTCGGCCCTGGCCCATTGCGAGGATGACGGTTGCGGCGCCTGAGACGATGTCTCCGCCTGCGTAAACGCCCTGTACCGAGGTGGCCATAGTTTCCTCGTCAACAACGATATTGCCCCACTTGTTGAAATTCAGGCCGGGGGTCGTCTGGCGAATCAACGGATTTGCAATGTTGCCAATAGCTATTATACAGGTGTCAACGTCAATTCTAAACTCTGAGCCTTCGATGGGGATAGGCCGGCGTCGGCCGGAGTCATCCGGTTCACCAAGCCGATACTTGAGACATTCGATGGCAATAACACGGCTGTTCTGGTCGCCTATTATTCGCTTTGGGCTTTGCAATATGTGAAATTCGATTCCTTCTTCCTGCGCGTGATGGATTTCTTCGATTCGAGCGGGCATTTCCATTTCGGTTCTTCGATAGACCAGATAGACCTTTTCGGCACCGAGTCGCAGTGCTGTTCTTGCCGAGTCCATAGCGACATTGCCGCCGCCCATAACGGCGACTTTCCTTGAGAGGGCGATTGGGGTGTCGGCCCCGGAGCCGAAGTCGTATGCCTTCATAAGATTTGCGCGTGTGAGATATTCGTTGGCACTATATACACCGATAAGGGACTCGCCTTCGATTCCCATAAACCTCGGGAGGCCTGCTCCAACACCGATATAGGCGGCATCGAAGCCGTCCTTTTTGAGCAATTGCTCGATGGTCCTTGTTCTGCCGACAATGAAGTTACAGATGATTTTGACACCCATTTTGGCCAGTATGTCGATTTCCTTTTGTACAATGGCTTTAGGGATTCTGAATTCCGGGATTCCATAAACCATCACGCCGCCCGTCTTATGAAAGGCCTCGAATATTGTAACATCGTGGCCTGCCCTTCTGAGGTCAGCGGCGGTAACGATACCGCCGGGTCCCGAGCCGATAACGGCGACTTTCATTCCGGTCTCGGCAGCGACGGCCGGGATACTGCCGACGTTTTGGTCGAAGTCGGCGACAAATCTTTCAAGTCGGCCGATTGAAACGGCTTTTGTGGGGTCTTTGAATTTTAAGCCGACTGTGCATGTTTGCTGGCACTGGACTTCCTGCGGACACACTCGGCCACAAACAGCGGGCAATAGTGAGTTTTCCTTTATGATATCCAGGGCTTTCTTGTAGTGGCCATCAGCAATGGCAGAAATAAAGTCTCTTATTTTGATTCGTACCGGACAGCCGTTAATACAAGGGGCCTTTTTGCATTGGAGGCAGCGCATAGCTTCCAGTCGCGCCTGGGTTTCGGTATAGCCGGTTGCAACTTCGTTGACGTTACTCCTCCTCGTGACGGGGTTCTGTTCGGGCATATCCTGCGGGGGTATTTTGTATCTGTCGGTTGGTTTGAGTTTATCGGTTTTTTGCTTTTCTAAGAGCTGTTGGAGAAGTTGCTGTTTTTCTTTGTCTGTCACTGTAAGGAATCCCTATTGGCGCGTGCTATGGGTATATGAGTTTATGAGTTAATGAGTGACACATTTGCTCATTCACGCATCCACTTAACATATATGTTCAAGGTTCTATCGGTCCAGGCCTATTTTGCATCGGTGTTTTTTATATTGTTCGTGTGCTTTTTGTTCCTGGTCTTTATATGCGTTCAATCTTTTCATCATCAAGTCGAAGTTGACTTTGTGCCCGTCAAATTCCGGTCCGTCAACACAGACGAATTTCGGCTGACCGTCAAATTCGATTCGGCAGCCGCCGCACATACCGGTGCCGTCAACCATAATGGTGTTGAGCGATACTTGTGTGGCTATATTAAACTGTTTTGTTACCTCGCAGCAGAACTTCATCATTATAGTCGGGCCAATCGCAAAGACCTGGTCCGGCTTCGGGCTGCGTTGACAAAGCTCTTTCAATGGTTCGGTTACCAGTGCTTTTCGTCCGTATGAGCCGTCATCGGTCGTGATTATCAGTTCGTCGCTTATCTGTGCGAATTCCTCTTCGAGGATGAGCAGCTCTTTGTTTTTTGCCCCGAGGATGCTGATGATTTTGTTGCCTTGGGCCTTCAAGGCTTTTGCGATTGGCAGCAAGGGTGCATTGCCGATGCCGCCGCCAACACAGACAATGGTGCCGAAGTTTTCGAGATGAGTTGGCTTGCCCAACGGCCCTGCGACATTAGTGATTTCGTCACCCTGCTTCAAATCAGCCAATTCGGCAGTGGTTTTGCCGACACGCTGCCAGATGAGGCGGATGGTGCCCTTTTCCGGGTCGGCACCGGCAATTGTCAGAGGAATCCGCTCGGCGTATTCGTTGTTTATACTGATAATGACAAATTGGCCCGGCTCTCTTGCCCGCGCAACGAGTGGAGCTTCGATTTCAGCAGTGAAAACGTTTTTTGAAAGCTGCTTTTTGGATACAATTTTGTGCGACACTTTTATTTCCCCCTGTTAGAAGGGGTCTTCGACTTTCAGCTAAATTCCATAATGGGCTGGGATTATTGCACACGCAAGCCCGTATGTCAAGAATTTTCGTGCGATGTGACATCTTAGAAGTGCGTATTGAGAATTGATATCGCGATTGTCCGGTGTTATATCCGGCCGAACTGACCGGGGCGAGTGTGCCCTTCCGAGCTTGTTGAGGTTGGGGCTTGTCGAAGTCGGGGTTTTAGACCGAAGCTGCCGTATATTCAGACCTTATTATCAGGTTGGTTTGCTTATTATATTACTCGTGCCAGTTTGTTATCGTGAAGTACACAGCCGCATCATCTGTACTTACATCTCTCAGTGACACATCGTAGTTAAAGATGGCCGAGTTTTTTTGCTCAAAGCTCTTGGATACAACTGACCCGTATATGTTAGCGGAGTTGTCCATCACTACATCCGCGTTGGGGGCGTAAATTGCTCCGTAAAAATCGGTGCTGTTCTTAAATCGTATATTTTCACAACTATCGAGACCGTATATTTTGAGTTTCTTTGCGTCTTCGGTCATGTTGTTGACGGTGCTTAAGTTTTTACCTTCAAAATCCCCACCTAAATACAGTGTCAAAGAGGCGCCCTTCTCTATCTGCAGCTCAGCAGAGTTATCGAGGGTTATGTCGCCGGTAATATAAAGTGTGATGTCCCCACCACTGTCCCCACCACTGATTGTAACTGTTTCGTTGTTCCCAAGGTCAATGCTGCTATACCTCGCGGAAGTGATTATTGTTGTATCATTTGTATCATTTGGTATAGCCCCGCTGGAGGGCAGCGATTCCAGCCACTCCGGCACCGTTACTGGCTGCATAACGTATATTTCCGTCAAGGCGCGGGTATCGCCCGTTACAATCGCGCCGTAGTCGTTAATAACGACACCTGGGTCTCCGCCCAT
>JAUWBX010000287.1 GCA_030609625.1 Phycisphaerae bacterium | reverse complement strand
GACTGTGTAATTACCGACAGCATCTTCTGGAACAATTTCGCCTTGAAAGGGACTGCAATTGCAGTGGGAGGCGGTTTCGAGTTTGACCGAAGATTCGCAACGCTTACCATTTCTTACAGTGACGTCAAGGATGGACGGTCTGCTGTTTGGGTTGACGATGGTTGTACGCTTAACTGGGGCGCTGGAAACATCGACGACGACCCGCTGTTTACCATGGGACCGTTTGGTGGTTACTATCTCGGTCAGACCGGCGCCGGCCAATCTCGCAACAGTCCCTGTGTCGATGCCGGCAGTGATTACACAAGCTATGTTGGTTTGGTGGGATACACAACCCGAACCGATAATACACCCGATACAGGCATCGTCGATATGGGCTACCATCATCCGAGAATGGAACCATGCAGATTGTGCGACCTTGTCATGGATGGCATTATTAACTTCCGCGATTTTGCAATACTTGCTGAGAGATGGCTTGAGGATGGTTGTTCAGAAGGCAATGCCTGGTGCCAGGGTGCAGACCTAACATCAGATACATATGTTGATATGAGAGATATAGCTTTCTTAGCTGACTGCTGGCTTGTCGAGGATACGAGTGCTCCGGTTCCTGACCCAAGTCGCTGGGAAACAGAACCTAATATGACGTCGGGGACATCAATCAGCATGACTGCTGAGACCGCCTTTGATGCCTGGGGCTGGGATGTGGATTACTACTTCGAAAACATCAGTGACAGTGGCCATGACAGCGGCTGGCAGAAAAGCCCGACATATACAGACAGAGGTCTTACCTCCGGTACTGAATATGGCTATAGGGTAAAAACACGGGATGGAGTAGGCAACGAAACCAAATGGTCGCCGGTCCGCTATACAGGCATAGACAGTACGCCGCCGGCACCTGCTCCTTACATAGAAAGCATCGGTCCGGACTCGCCGACTTCAATTTCGATGATAGCTACGGTCCCCTACGATGACAGTGGCGTAGAGTATTTCTTCGAGAACACATCCGTAGATGGGCACGACAGCGACTGGCAGGATGACCCGAATTATACAGACGTCGGCCTTGACCCCAACACCGAATATTCTTACAGGGTCAAAGCCAGAGACAAATCGCCTGCTCAGAATGAAACCGGCTGGTCAGAGACGATTACTGTCGCCACCCCTGTGCCTCCGGATCTGATTGCTCCTGTCCCCGATCCGATGGAATGGGACCTGACTGTGGACCCGAACGGCTTTGATGGGACACCTCGGGAGATTTTGAATGTTGACCCCAACGTACTTTTCGGTGACGGGGCCGTAATGACAGCAGTAGTAGCTGTAGATGCTGGTGGCGGCCCTGTGGAGTATTTCTTCGAATGCACTACCGAGAGGGTCTTTATGGACTTTAGCAGCGGCTGGATACCTGACCCGACATATACGGTAGCGTTAGGCAGACCTGGGCAAAACCACCGTTTCCGTGTCAAGGCACGCGATCAGTTTGGCAACGAGACCGCCTGGTCGCCTGAGGACGTAGTCGATTAACGACAAAACAAACGCCGGCAAGGAGCCTCTTTGTCATTGGTATTATGGCCAGGAATTTGGCCCTGGATATTTTCTTGAGCTAAAACCTGGCTGCCGATACACAACATCTTTGACATTAAGACAAGAGCCGTTTCACTTGGCCTTTAATGTTTGGTAGCCGTAGTGTGCGAACAGGTGGTCAAGTATCACCATAGCAGTGTAGTTCTCTGCAACCGGCCATATTCGGCTTACAATCGTGGCGTCACGCCTGGTAATAGCAGCCAAGTCCTTGTTCTCCAGTGTATATTTGTCAATCGTCTTCTGTGGTTTGTCAATGGTGGATGTAGGCTTGACCGTAAGTCTGACTACGATTGGTTGGCCCGTGGAAAGGCCGCCTGTAATACCGCCGGCATTGTTCGACTCGAAAATAACTTTGCCGTCTTCAGCGTGCATCTGGTCGTTATTTTCGAAGCCGGTCATGTCTTTGACTGCAAAGCCGGCACCAACCTCGACACCTTTGACTGCACCGATACCGAGCATCTTGCCCAATTCACCATCGAGCTTGTAGAAGACCGGCTCACCGAGGCCGGTTGGAACACCGGTTACAACCACTTCAACTACACCGCCGACCGAGTCACCTGTGGCGGCGATGCGGTTACAGGTATCGACCATCGCTTGTGCGGCATCAGTGTCGGGACAGTTCACTATCGGATGGACGTTGTATTTGTCCTGAATGGCGGCGGGGGTGAGCTTCGGAACCTTATCACGGATGGCGTCAATTTCCTGTTCGATCTCGGCTAATATTCTGGTCTTTTCCAGAAATCTCATATCCATATTTATACGGCCTTTGACGTAAATCTCCTGATAAAACGGGTCGAGGTCGTGTCGCATTTTTTTATAATCGTTGGTGTACTTAAAGGCCGTCTCGGCGGCGACGTCGGGGCATCGGACGCCGGCGATTTCTTTCACATAAGAAAACACTTCGATACCACATTTCTTCAGGGCCTTTTTGGCGACGTATCCGGCAGCTACGATGGTCGAGGTATAGCGTCCGCTGAAGATGCCGGCGCCGATGGCATCATCATCCGGGCCGTACTTTATGAACGAAGCGTAGGATGCATGACCCGGGCGGGGTGTGCGATTCGTGTCCTGGTATTGCTTGATGTGAATGAAATGGCGGTCCAGGTTGGGAATCAGAATCGTCAGCGGTGTGCCGTTGGTGTGGTTCTTGTTCCCGGCGTTTTCGACGGTGTCTGCTGCATTCAAGCCGGAATAGATAATCGGAAGGTCCGGCTCTTTTCGCGGACTGCTCAATTCGTCGGAGCCGGGCTTTCTAAGAAGCAGGTCCCCGTAGATTTCCTGTTCGGTCATTAACATACCAGGCGGAACGCCCTGTATAACAGACGTCAGGCCTTCCTGATAAGAGCCGCCGGCTACCGTTACCTGAAACATTCGTCCAATGTGACAACCAATCATTTCTTGTTCTCCTTAAAAAGTGAGCTAACGATTCAGGCAATCAGGTTACCAGGTTATCAGGATAAGCGCACAGCATAAATGCACCGCGTGAATTTGTCTTTTCCACCGTAAGGTGTCCTGCGGACTGATTTCCTGATTCACTGATAACCTGCGTCCTGATTTCCTGATCTGCTGATATCCATACTTTAGGCATTTACTAATTCCATATTTGCACCGATGCCCTTCATCAATTCCACGTAATTAGGAAACGTAACGGCGATTGCCTCAGCGGTATCAATGGTGCATTGGCCATCGAGGTTTAAGCCGGCTAAGGACAACGCCATCACGATTCGGTGGTCGGCCCAGCCGTGCAGTTCAGCCGGTTTGGGCCTGCTGCCGCCTATTATAAAGCCGTCGGGCAGTTCTTCAATATCTACGTCCATTTTTTTCAGCTCTTCAGCCATACATTTGATTCGGTCGGTTTCTTTGCTGCGTGCCTGGGGGACGTTCAGGATTTTGGTTGTCCCTTCGGCAAAAGCGGCGGTAACGGCCATAGCGGGCAGTGCATCGGGGGTTTTGTTCATATCAAGCTCGGCGCCTTTGAGCGTTGCGGCTTTAACCGTTACCGAATCTTGACTGTCGTCAAACAAGTTTGGGCCAATACTAATATCAGCCCCCATCGCCTTTAGGTAATCGACTACTGCTTTGTCCGGCTGACTATCTGCGAAATCCAGCCCAAGCAAGGTTACTTTCTCTGCGGACATAGCAGCGGCGCAGAGGAAAAACGTGGCACTGGAAAAGTCGGCAGGGATTGTGGCATCGAAAGCCTTGTAACTTTGATTGCCTTTGATTTTGAACACACAGATTAACTCAGATTCCTTACGACGATTTCCACAGATTAAATCTGTTAAATCTGTGGCGAATCCGTGTAAATCTGTGATTTCGTATTCTATATGCTGTTTGTCGAGCCAGTCGAGCGTCATTTGTACGTAACCCGGCTCGTTGAGCAGAGTAACGTCAATTTCGATATCTTTGGACGCCAGCGGTGCGCATAAAAGCAGGCTGGACAAATATTGACTGGTGGTTGCGGCGATTGTGGTTCTTCCGCCTGTTAGTTTTCCCGTTACCTCGACAGGGACCTTGCCATTGTTTTTAAGGCTGGTGCATTTTGCCCCCAGTTCACTTAGAGCATTCATTAGCGGCCCGATAGGGCGGGTCTGAGTTTGCTCATCGCCGGTGAAAGTTGTGGTCTGGCCGGCCTGGGCCAGAGCAGCCGAGCCTATTGCGATACGCAGCGTTGTGCCGGAATTGCCAACGTCAATGACTTCGGCGCCGGTGATAATTTCGCCGCCTGTGCCGGTTACCTTCCAGAGCTTAGGGTCGGATGTGTCAATCGCAGCGCCTAACGCTTGGTAGCAGACTACCGCTGCCTGTGTATCGCTTGAGTTCAACGGGTTGCGAATGAGACTTTTGCCGGCGGCTAAAGAGGCTATTGCGACTGCACGAATAGT
>JAUWBX010000307.1 GCA_030609625.1 Phycisphaerae bacterium | reverse complement strand
GGCGCTGTCTATTTCAAACGGTGGAGTCTTTGAGACATTGAGGATTTGCAGTTCTTCGACAGCGACTTCGATTTGGCCGGTCGGCAGCTTGGGATTTTCCATACCCTCAGTTCTCGGCTGAACAAGGCCTTTGGCCGCTATTACCCATTCACAGCGGGCCGTCCCTGCCAGATTATGGGCATGTGGCTGAGTTTCGGGGTCAAAAACCAATTGAGTCAAACCTTCTCTGTCGCGAAGGTCGATGAATACCAGGTTTCCATGGTCTCGATAAGAATGGATCCAGCCCGCTAAAATGACCTTTTTGCCGGCATCATCGAGCCGAAGCTGACCGCAATTATGTGTTCTTTTGAGCATAGCAAAAAATCCCTCTAAAAAAACCTTTTTTGAATCCCGCGTGGCACGACCATCTTGGCCGTGTTTTCACGGGCTGGAAGCCCGTGCCACGAATGACACAAGAACAGAATAGCCAAATAGGGTTTTCTCGTCAATAACATTTTGATGTCCGCCGGTCGGCGGTTGTTAATATTTGACTTTCGGCCTGCTAATGGTTGCTTAAGACTTGTAAATAAATTATCTTCCATTCTTGACTGTCGTCAGACAAGTTTTGGCTGGCTGCGGCCCTGCCTGCCGGCGGTCAAGGCCTAATTTCTTTACCAGTCCTTATTTTGGCGTGTGCTGGAGCAGAAACTGTTGTAGGCCATAGAGGTCGTCTGTATTTAGCAGGTCAACGCCGCTGGCCAGCAGCTCTCGCCAAAGCGTTTGTCGTGCCGGCGAGGGTTTGTCAGGAGTCGCCCAGAATCTGACACGTTGACCTTTTTTGTGCGCGGTTTCGACGATTTTTTTTAATTTTTGACGTTCTTTGGCTGACATAGAACCGGTGCCATTGAATGAGAAATGTTTTGTCCAATTATCACTGATAACAGGGATTAGGCTCGCCGGAGCGTCGGATTCCAAATCCTCAAGCCTGCCATCGCAGCCGGCATAACGGATTGCCTCTGATTCCATCAGTCCGCGTGGCCGATTGCCGGATACAATGGCAATAACCGCTTTATCAGTTCGGCCGTTTGAGTCGAAGGCGGTAAAAATACTCTCATACTCGGCCAACATTTTGCTGAGCACTTTGTAGGTTGTCACGGCCTCGGTCTTGATGTCAATGAATAAAGTGAACTGTCCCGATGTATCGGGATTTGGATAGACTTGTCCTCCGTAAGGAGTCCCAAGGACGGCGTTTTGGGCTATGCGCCTGCTCAGCGGTTCAAGATAAAGCGACCGCAACGTTCGATTTGGCGTTATTTCATCTGAGTCGTGAGCAACGTACAACTGGCCATCGACGAGATGGATGTCAGCCTCAACACTGGTAAAGCCGTGGTCCAATGCATCGTACAGGGGACGGTCGTGTTCATAGTCGTTGTGCGCATGGGCCCTGAGCAGAGGCGTGGTACCGGCGGGAGTAATCCCGAAAAAATCGGGACCACACGAGCAGGTAAGCAGGATTGATACCTGCAAGATGGTTGCGATTACAGATTTAGCTCTCATTTAATTATCTCCCTATCCCGATAAAATCGGGATGGCCAATACAGAAGCGTCTCGAATCCTGTAGGGACAAAATCACTTCATTTTTTATTTCATCGACCTCAACGGATGGATGGGCAGCTACGATTGTGCTGTCCTTCGACTTTGCTCAGGATGGTGAGCCTGTCGAACCATTGTCTTGTCTGAAGTGCGGGCAGCAATAAAATTGTAGAGCCAGGCAAATATAGCGCCGCCAATAGCACCATCGGCCAAAGCCCAAAACAGCCCGATGACGCTGCCAGTCGGACTTATATTAAACCCGCGATAAATCCGTCCAATGGTCGTAATATCTCCTGTGGCTCCTTCAAAAGCGATTATCCACCAGGTTAAAAGGAAAAGACCAAGCCCCCAAACTAATCCACAGGTCAGTGCGAAAGCTTTGACATTTAGTTTCATTTTCGACCCCTTTACGCTTTATGGTTAATATATAGAAGAAAAGACCCAGGACTCAAGACAAAGGACTCTGGTCTGGTGTCTGTGGTCTTGAGTCTTATAATTACCACTTTGTTCTTTTAACATGTTGCGAAGATAAACGTGCTCGTTGCCGTTCCAGGGTTTGGAACAGATGTCAATATCGCCGTCACCGTCAACATCTGCCGCCTTGGCTTCGTGGCAGCGTTTGCCGCTGAGAATTTCGTGTTGTACCCATCTAATGCCCCTGCCGTCCTTATTCTCCCAGATGAACCATTTATGAGGCGGACTTTCTGTCAATGGCCCGCCGCCGGAAAAAACGTCAAGATCGCCATCGTTGTCGAAATCTGCCACAGCAAGCGAATGATAATCCTGGCCGGCCTTGTCTGCAATTATATGTCTGGCCCATATCCGGCCTTTGCCATCGATGTTTTCGTGCCAGGCCACCCGTCCGCTGACACAGTCTCCTTCGGCCTGAATGATGTCATTATCGCCGTCCTTATCGAGGTCGGCTACCCATGTTTTTGTCATCAGAGGATATTTTGCGCCGGGTTGTCCGAAATCAATGTTTTTATGCTCAATCCATTTTATTCCCTTTCCATCGGCGTTTTCGTACCAGATGTTCGTGCGAACGACGTCGTTGTCGCCATCGCCGTCGATGTCGGCGACGCCAGCGGGGTCAATTGCGCCGTGGACGGCCTGACCGATTTTACGCTCTATCCATTTTTTTGTCGGGTCGGCGGGAATCTTATACCAGTACAGTGCACTTCTGTCGCTCATAGCTAACACATCAAGTTTGCCGTCTCCGTCAATGTCTGCGGCCACGTTGTCGTGGCAGTTTATAGCCCCGTTGGGATACTTTATAAATTCTTCTTCTCGCGGTTTGCCGGTGTTACGATACCAGGCCTGGCCTGAGACCTGGTCCACCCATCCGTCTCCGTCTATATCGAACGCGGTGCCGCCGACATCGGTCGGGGCTTTTTGGCCGAGTGTATGTTTGACCCAGTTATCCGGGGCTTTGTATTCGAACCACCATATTGTTCGGCCGTTGCAGCCGGCAATCCAGTCCAGGTCTCCATCTTTGTCAACGTCCACAAGAGATGTCTGGCCCATTTTGTTTCCGATTCGGGCAATTTGGTGATACTCGAACTTCGGGAATCCGGCATGCGCCAATGAGTTCAACAGGCCAACCCCCACAATAATAATGGATAAACGCTGAACATTTCTACGGTTATAAGAAAGCATAGCAAGCTCCTTTTGTTAAAGTCCCGATGTATCGGGATGGATTCTGCGAAAAATGGATTTCTGTGTTTAAATTATGGCTGGTTTTGGCTAAAAACTGAAACAAAATCCGGGCAAACAGCAATTTTTGTAGAAATACACGATATAATTTTCCCCTCTGAAGCGAACTTTCGCGAGCAAAACTCGTATAAGTTTACTCAAAGCCACGGGCTGAGGTTTTTTTACTCTCTCCTTTCCTCCTTGCCTCAGCCCATTTTTTTTTGATGCTCGATGCCAGGGTGTTGATACTACCGCTGGGATTGAGAAACTCGGCTTTAGCGGAAATTCCCTCACTTTTCGACCGCAGCAACAGCGTATTGCTAATAAGCTCGAGAATATTGTCTGTGAGCATGATAAGCCTTAAATTTTTTCATTTTTGCCCGAAATATGCCTTTAAAACTAAGAATATTTTAATATTACAGTTGACAAAATACACGGAAAGGGTTAGTATGGAATTGGTTATCTGTTGATAATGAGTTGTTTGGAATACTTTATCCGGCAGACGTTATTTCGTCGGATACGGATATTTTTTTTCAAAAAAAGTATAGCTTTGTATAGAGCTTTTTGATATACTAAGTATTGGAGCACATTCACAGGGCTGAGGATATCTCGCTTTTTCCTCTCCCTCCGCACCTCAGCCCTGTTTCCTCCTTTATCCGCTCAGTCCAGCCGAGGTTTTTTTTATCTCCATTTCCTGCCGTAATTGTTTGCAATATCGGGCAAAAGCTTGGCTGTCTTAAATTCTTTTCGGCAAATTTCCAAAATTCTTAAGTTCAGGTATGATTTATTTGAGTGGGGATTTTGCCTTTATTGATGTTTGAATATACAATGGAACAAACGTATTGTCACTCCTGCGTAAGCAGGAGTCCAGGAAACACTGATGAGATGGCTGGATTCCCGCTTTCGCGGGAATGACACCTCTGTTCTTGTTTGTATAGTAACGTTCCA
>JAUWBX010000004.1 GCA_030609625.1 Phycisphaerae bacterium | reverse complement strand
AACAGTTCAAATATAATAAAGGTTGATGCTGGATTGCTGGGCAATCCAAAGCAGAACTTTAAATTTGAAATTTGAGATTTGAAATTTGAAATTGTTTGCCCAAAAACCGTAGGCCGGCCAGGCTTGACCGCAATCCTCTCGAATAGCAGTCTAACGTTGTTTTCCTTCAAAACCTCACGGACAAGGTCATAGTCACCAACCGATACACCGCCTGATAAAATCACAACATCGTTTTGCCTTATTCCCTTTTTGACCATACCATCAATAGCTTCTTTTGTATCAGCAGCGATACCGTAGTTGGTCGCTATCGCATTGGCGTCTATCACTTGAGCGGCTAATTGGAAGGCGTTGCTGTTTCTGATTTGACAGGCGGTCGGCTGCCGGCTGGGTTCGACTAATTCATCCCCCGTGGCTATAATGCCTACCCTCGGCTGTAATGCCACCGACGGTTTAATACAGCCCACAGTTGCCAGCATCGCAATGTGTCCAGCTTTAATAATCTCACCGGCTCGAAGAATAACATCGCCTTTTTTAGTATCTTCGGCCCTTAGACATATATTGTTGTCCGTGGTGCTCCCAGTAAATCGAATCCTATTCTCTGCTACGTTTTCGGTGTATTCGACCATAATTACGCAATCAGCCCCTTCGGGCACAACCGCACCGGTCATAATCTTCGCACATTGATTGGTCCCGATTGATTTGCCGGGAGCATATCCGGCAGGGATAGTCTCAATTATTGAAAGCTCGTTTGCAAGGTCGGCTCGACGACAGGCAAATCCGTCCATAGCCGACTTGTTAAACGGTGGCATATCAATGTCGGAAATCACGTCCTCTGCCAGTATTCGATTCAAAGCACGGTCAATACCGACACGCTCTGTGCCCAGTCGAGGAGCCGAACTCATCACAATTTCAAACGCATCATCGAAATTAAGTCCCGTATTTTTTACAGAATTCTTCATATTCGGCCCTTGTATTCAAGTTGGCAAAGCAGTCCGCTTTAAGTTCAATGTAGCTGACTTTGCAGCGGGTGAACACGTCGCTTATTTTACGTCCCCCTGTGCGCAGCACCTTGTTTATTACTTCAAGTGCGCTTTTGTGATATACTGCAAAGAGCGGTTCATATTCTTTATCACGGCTTCTCGGAATAACTATGTCCGCTCCTTTGGCCCGGGAAAGCATTTTCCTAACATACGTCAGGTCTATATGCGGAATGTCGCAGGCTACCACAAAGTTCACCTCGTTCGCTGAGGCCTCCAGGGCCGATGCTATTCCCATCAAAGGCCCCTGCCCCTGTATTCTGTCCGGTACAATCTGCAAACCCAGAAAAGCAAACTTCTCGGCATCGTTGGCGCTTATAAGTGTCTGGCTGAAAGATGTGCGAAGCTGCTCAGCGATTATTTCTACCATTGGCTTACCGTTAATTGCCAGCACACTCTTGTCCATACCCATCCGGCTGCTGTCACCGCCGGCCATAATTATCGCCGTTGCCTGCTCCTGCATTACCCATTTACCACCGAGAAGTTTTATCCGGCCGATATCAAAATCAAAGCTGCTGCCGTCTGAAACCACAACTTTATCCGCATATTTTTTTACAGTGTCAGCCGAACTTTTCCACATCCTCGGTTCTTTGTCCCTGACCATAAGAAACAATCCCGGCTTAACTACCTGCCGCAGCGAGTTCGATTCGCAGAGAGAAACAGCATCTGGCCCAATCTTATCGAGCAAGGCAGCCAGGCCTTCCTTCAAATGTGTTTTCATAACACGCATCCAAAAAACCTTTGCTGCACCCGCAGCTAAAAGTCTTGCCGTGTCCTTGCCCGAATCAGCGTCGGTTTCCCGGGTGATGCAGAAGTTTCCTTCGAGCGATGAGCAGACACCGCAACCCCGGCCGCCGCGGGGACATTGCCCGTCTTTGGCCTTTATCGTAGTTACCTTTATTCCTATAATTGGTTTGTTTTTGCTAAATTTTTTAATAAGCGCACAGGCCAACTCGGTCTTGCCGATATTTGCTCCGGCTGAGCCAATCATCAACATTCCGTCAAGCTTTATCATTTTGTTCTTCGCTGTGATTGGCGATTTTTGAGTATCCTTATGACTTCGCCGATGGATTTTAGCTGTGTTCCAACAAGGTCCCGGCAGGGGATGTTTGCATATAACTGCCGAACCTTGCCGGCCAATTCCTGCCGAACGACAAGTAGTATTACGGTATTACTTGAAACCAATAATGAATCGACATTTTTACGCCAGCCTTTGGAGTCTAACTCCAAAGGCCCGAATTCATCAACAATGACAATGTCAGCGGTTTTTGTGGCTTCTGCGCTCAGAGCGGAGTTGCCGAGTTTTAGTCCGTCGGCGATGAAAGTGAACTGCCCAGTGTTACTTGCGTTTATTTTGCGCCGTGCCAGAGGTGTTCGAGTTTCATTTCGCAGTTCGAGCACATCGAATCCGACTAATTTGCCGTTATTATATATAGATGGTGCCAGCACTCCGGCTACGTTAAATCCTTCAGCGCGAGCGATTTCGACAAGTTTAGCGGCGCCGGTGGTCTTGCCGCAGTGTTTTGGGCCTGTCCACAAAATGAGCCTGTTTTGTGTTGTTACCATCGGCTGCCCTCTTGGTTATGATGGCTGTTAATAAACCTGCAGGTCTGTAACATGATAGGTGCATGATGGTTACAAGTAGTTATTCGGCGGCCACCCCCAAGCTCGTCCCGATTTTTCGGGACTCGCTTGAGGCTGCCACCCATTAAATTAGAGGTTACAGACTACTACCGGCACGGCTGTTGATTCAAAAAATAAATGCCGTTAGGCTGAAGACCCATAATCCTATGGTAAGGGCCAAAACGCCACTCGGTACCAATTGCCGCTTCAAGTTAAAAGGCCTGAGACAATTTGCCTTGAGCTGTTCGCCAAGCCGAAGACTCGCCGGCACGATAATCGCGCATCCCAGGGCAGCCATGCTGCCGCTGATTCCGACATGTCGCAGCACCTCGGCAAATCCTGCCTGCGCCCAGTACTCGTACCGAAAGACATAAGTAATCATTAAAGCAAACAGTGCGTAGTTTAAATAAACCGCTGCCACTGCAGAAAGCGACCGGCTCTTTATCTTAAATACGCTGAAGAACAAATCGTAGCACAGCCCCATCAGAAGTATCCCGAGAAGGTGGCAGGCAAAAAACGGGACATTTAGAAACTTGAACAACATCGCACAGACGGCGATAAGCGTTGCGGTGCCTTTTTGCGGGAAATATACACGGGCAATAGTCAGCACGGCAAAGCCAATAATAGTTAAAGGGACCGATGCGTAAGGCACTTTTGCACTATACAAAGCGTTACCCGGAACAGCTTCGCAGATACCCCACAATCCACCAAAAAACAGTACTCCTAAAATATGCTCTTTTTTCATTTTGTCCTTTCCTTACTTTAAATTAAATTTTTTGTCATAACTAAACGCAGAGAGTCTATCACCTTTTTGTGTTATTACAACTATTACCGCTGCTCTACCCCCCAGAGCCAATACTGAGAAAACACGGCAAGGTCAGAAAAATCAACCATACAGTCGCCGTTAAGGTCTGCAGGTGTATATCGTTTTAAATCCGCGGTATAGGTTGTCAGCAGTTGATAATAATCATAATAAATACCGTCTTTCTCTGTGGTGTATTGTTCGAGAACTCCGGTTACGCTACAGAAATCTTGGCCTATCTCTGTGTAAGGGTGGTATATTTGGCCTTTATCTTTGCCGCTGTTCATATAGTCAGAAGCCCAGCAGGTAAGGTTAGGATAGATACTGCTTTGAAGTATGTAATTGTCGTAAGCCTTTCCGTAACCTGTGTCCTTAACGCTGATGTTTATAATCTTGATTAGCATTGACTCATATTTTTCGGCGTTGTGGTCCGGCACAATCCAACTATCGAATCCTTCGAGAGGTGCTGTTATCTCTTCGACCGTTACAGTCAGCGGCCTCGGTATGGGATTGTTCTTACTGACTATCGTAAAACCGGCGTTATTGTCTTCGATATACTGCAAAAATGTAGTCCCTTTATTGTCCTCAACTTCCACGTTAGTAAGAGACACGCAATCGCCGACGTTTACATCAGCAAAGACTCCCGTGCTGTACAAGTCTTTAACCTGGATAGCACCCCAACCATCAGGATAGTTGGGATCTTGAATAACAAGTCTTGGTCTTCCTGTGGGAGGTATGTGGGTTATAATTCCTCCAATGCAATCGATGGTATTTCCGTGCAGCGGACTTGTTCCGTTTGGGTCAGTAGTGTATTGAATTTCGTAGATTGAAAGCGGCTTGGCCAGCGTATTTATTGCCGAACAGCAAATCACAACAAATGTTAATACTATTGCATGTTTTTTCATCACTTAACTTGCTCCTTTTTTAATTCAATTTATATTTATCCGGTTGTTCCGAGTTTTTAGGGATACCAGTCATGGTCGCCTAATGGGGGGACCTCTAAATCTTCAGGCCAATTGGACTTCCAGACCGAAGATTTCCATTCGACGTGGTAGTCACAGTAGAGAATCGAGCCACCTAATAATCCACCTGGCTTGGCGTGGCGGGCACTAAAAGCCTTCGGATAGCTACCACAATATTTTCCCGCTGTGGCGTTATATTTATTGCCACCATAACCCTTCCCAGGATCAAGCAGTTGGTCAAACAAAAGGATCAAACGGGCCGGATTCTTTATAGACGCTGTATTCAAAAAGCTATGCATATGCCAGTCTGAACCTTTATGTTCGTATGGGGGCCAGCAGTTCTCGTCAAGTTCAAGGCAGGAGTTCATAGCATAAGAGAAATAGCCACTCCTTCTCGGCCTGTATTTGTAACTTTTATCTACTGCGAGACTAGCGGAAGAGCACTGAAATATTGTATTTAATCCGGGCTTTTTCCAATAGTCATAATCACGCCATGCTTTTTCTCCCATTAAAGGCGGCAGCGCATCTATCCAGCCGAAATAGTAGTCCGCCCGCTCGGCATCCGTTTTCGGATTGCTCGGCGTACGGTCCCGGCCGTCAATGTGAGGATAAAAAGCATCGTTTTCAACAGCGTAAATCTCAAAAGCCAATCCCCATTGCCGGAGTCGGCTTTGGCAGACTGTTTGTTTAGCAATGGATCTGGCCCGGCTAAGTGCCGGTAAAATGAGACCTATCAACAGAACTATCACGGAGATAACGACAAGCAGTTCGATAAGGCTGAAAGCAGAATCCGAAGCAGACTTGGCTGTTTTGCTCATCTTAGTAGCTCCTGAATATGTTTTTCGTAGGCTTTTTCTGTTGCCTTTTCGATTTCGCTATGAAATTTTCCGTAAGCCTTGACCCATTCTTTGCCCTGCTTGGTGAGGCAAGTTGCCCCGCCCATTCTGCCGCCCCGGTGTCTCTCGAGTAAAGTGACATTAAGGCAGGCCTCGGCCTTGCTCAGGTCGCCCCAGGCCTTTCGATAGCTTATCCGAAGCGTCTTACTGGCAGCATTCAGCGACCCTTCGCTATCAATTGCTCTAAGCAGCCGCCATTTGCCGTCACCGAAAACCCCTTCGACATTTTTGGTACTGAGCCAAAGCTTGAATCTGACCCGCAGTTTTTTCATATCTTGATTTCCTTCTTACAATTACTTGAAGCAGCCAAGCTGGCACTTACAGATTCTTATGTTGTTCCGATTACAAATCCGGCCAATCTCAATAACTGCCGCGTCGAATTCCTCGGCAAGCTTAAAGGCCTGGGCACAGGCCAACTTCTTCTTCGGCTCGGATTCCTGGGCCCGTGCGATGACCGCATTAACCAAGTCTTCCTGTTTGCTCATTTTATGTTTCCTGTAATGATTTACATGGTTATGCACAGTTCGACATATCGCAAACAGAAAAATAACACAATCAAAAAGAGATAACAAGTCTAATTTTCATTTCATTTTTGGGAAATATATTGCAGATGCTCGAACAGTTACGTTTTTTTCGCATTTATCTCGGACCACAAACGGTAACTTCTTATCTATAAAGAAGTTAGGCAAGATAATTTTATTGCCTAAAACAAGTAAATTTTCTTGACAGAGGTAAAAATAATCACTTAAATTGCTAAAATACTTTGTGAATGTGAACTCTATTGAGAGATAATGGTGGTATATGCGATACCATAAGATTGCAGATGAGACCATCCGGCGACTACCGATTTATCTGAGGGGACTGCTATCTTTATCGGAACAAAACCAAGCGAACATATCCAGTAAAGATATGGCTGATATCCTCGGAGTTAATCCCTGGCAGATTAGAAAGGACTTTTCCTACTTTGGTGTCTTCGGCACCGCTGGAGTTGGATACAACATCAAAAAGCTCATAAAGCAAATCAAAAAAATCCTCAAACTCGACGTTGTCCACAAGGCCGCTTTAGTTGGAGCCGGTAATCTGGGTTTGGCTATTTTGGCATATCCGGACTTTGGAATATACGGTTTCGACATCGCTGCGGCGTTCGATACCAATCCTAAGAAAATCGGTAGAAAAGTGAAGAATATTACGATTGAAGATGTTTCAAACCTATCGACGCTAAAAAAACGAAAAATTAACCTTGCTATTATTGCTGTCTCCTGGGACAAAGCTCAGCAAACAGCCGATGCCCTGGTCAAAGCAGGCATAAAGGGTATCCTGAACTTTTCTCCGTGTTATATAAGAGTCCCCAAGAAAGTCAAAGTAATAACTATTGATATTGCAACGGATCTTGCTCGGCTGCCGTACTACATGCCGGCAAGTTGAAAAGTTAAATAATAAATAATTTTACTGTGAGTTTCGAAATAATTGATTATTTATATTTGACTGTTTGCATCCGGCAGTAGCAATATACAGAATGTCACCTATGAGGTATGCCTGGACTTAGGTGTGAAGGAATGGAAGCTGTTTTTATAAGTAAATCGAAACCATTTTTAGGAACTGCTGCCGAACATATGGTACTTTGTGCTCCGAAAAAACCCAGACAGCAGTGTGTAAAAATACGACCTTGTTGCCGGGACCCCAGTGATGTTAAATTTCACAGGGCTTTTAGCCGGGATTAGAAAAGGAGTTAAAAGAAATTATGTTAATTTTTTGAGGAGAAAACCATGAAGAAAGGGATTTTGTTAGTTGCTGTAATCTTGTTGAGCACGGCGGGGCTAGCCCAGGCCCAGGAAGATGAGCTGGGTGTTACTTTGGGTGTGAAGTATATGAGCCGCTATATCTGGCGAGGTTTTGACATGTACGAGGACAACGACGGCGCAATTCGACCGTTTATCGACGTTGACCTTTACGGCACGGGCTTTGGTGTGAATGTCATCCACACCAGAGGTATTGGCGACGAAATGAGATATACAGAGAGAATGGAGAAACTTAACTATACCCTATATTACCGCAACAAACTCTTTGAGGACGAAACCTACGCTACTAACTACAAGGCTGGTTGGGTCTATTACAGCTACCCAGAGAGGCAAAGGAACTCTGCCGATTTGCAGGAAATTTTTGTCACTCTTTCCTGGCCGGAAATATGTCCGGCAGGCATTGTTCCCAAGTACACCATTGTTCGCATGTGGCCGGCCGAGAGTAAAGCCGACTGTCGCAACAACGGCGGATGGTGGCATCTCTTCGGACTTGGCTATGACTTGGCCGTGCCGGGTCTGATGCCGGAAACACCCGAGCAGATTCTTCATCTGTCCGTGGAGACGGCCTACAATGACAGCGTTTATCGCGGCGGCAAGACTGTTGACCACGACTGGTCGCACGCTGCCTTCGGAATCTCAACAAACTTTGACCTCGGTAACGACCTTACCTTCACTCCCGGAATCTACTATCAATCGTCATGGGATGATTCGGTCAATAGTTCAGATGAATACTGGACCACCTTGACAGTGAAGTACAAATTCTAAAACGACCGGGTACTTTCTATGTTAACAAAAAGGCCGATTTTTAACAAATCGGCCTTTTTGTTGCATCTTCCGAGGTAAAAAAACCGACTTTTCTTTGATTTGTGCCTGAGTATGACGTATAAATTCTAATCTGTTGTCTGAATCTGAGCGGGGCTCCGAAAGACTAATTTCCGGCTAAGGCTGCCTGCAGGACTTTGAGCAGGTTGAATCTGACTAATCTTGCAGGCCACCTTAGCTCTTTCTTTCCGCAAATAGTCGAACTACCCAATTGGTCGAATCGGTTTGTCAGTTCCACCATCTTTTGTTCCCGCAACTCTTTATCTTTGATTAATACAATCTCGTCGATCCGCCGGATGAGCTCTTTTGCCTTTCTGATTCGCACCTCTATATTCTTAGCTTCCTTTTGTTTTAATAAACCATATTTTGCCTTTAACCGATTAAGCTCAAAAGCGGCATCGTATGTAGAAGCAACTAACTCATCCCGGCTCATCCATTCCGTCTCGTAGTTGAGCATATATTTCCAACTGGGTTGTAAGAGGGCCTGCCGGTGCTCCTCTAAGGTCTTGTAGAATAATCTGTAACCATATTTTTGAGGGTCTTCAAATGCCAGACTTCCCGGGTCCAAAAACGGTGCCAGGGGAGAGATATAAGGATGAATTTTAGCGCTGCCGTTTCGACCATATTTCTCCAGCAGCTCTTCACAGTATCCGATAGTTTGGCTTACTGACTGGGATGTTTGTCCGGGCAGGCCAACCATAAAGAACACATCCACACGTTTACAGCCTAATTCAAGGGCATTTTCGATACTTCTTTCGAGAGAATGGTTATCATAAGCTCTGCCAAAAGCCCTGCGGATTTTCTCATCATGTGATTCCGGTGATATCTGCATATTGAAGTTAGGGATGGTCTCGGCCACCATCTCCAGGAATTTCCTCGGTGGAGGAGAGAAGAACTCAAGGGCTATATGATTTTTCATATTTTTCCCCTTAAGCTCGTTTAGTAGGTCCCGTGCGTATCCAAGACCTGCCTGCAAAATATCCCCCAGGATGATAATCGGAGCTTTGGTATATTGCGAAATCAAGGCCATATCTTGAGCTATTAACTGAGCACTGCGATATGCGGGCGCGTTTCTTCGGCAAATATGCCGATATGCTGCGGCTGAGCCGCCACATATCAAACAGTTATGAACACATCCCCGGCAGGACAGAGTAGTTAAAATGGGATAGCTGAGCCAGTCTCTGAAGGGCAGATGACCAACTATATCAAAATGTCGAGCGCTTGAGCGCATAATCTTACGGTAATCGAAGGTTATATTGTTCAAATCCGAGGGCACATTAGAAAGCTCATTTACCCGAACCTTATCTCCATCTTTCCAGGTAAGGTTGGGCACGCTTTGGGCGGACATTTTTTCTTTGATTGTCGAGAGGAGCTGGCGCAGAGGTTCTTCCGCCGAGTCGCCCCGGACAACGTAATCGACCTGTGGGTAACCGATGAGCTGCTCATGATAATATGAGGCGGAAAGACCTCCGAAGATGACGGGAGTTTGGGGGTGATACTTTTTAATAATCTTCGCTAATTCCAGACCGCCCTGTGCGTGGACCAGCCAGTGCAAATCCAGACCGAAGGCTGCGGGATTTAATGACCTAATCAGTTTTTCCGCATCGAATCGGCGACTTCTCAACATCCGAAGGGCAACATTAATAATCCGCACCGAATAGCCATGCCTCTCGAGATATTCCAGTATGGTCATAAAACCAATCGGGTACATCTCAAAGATTTGCGTTGATGGCACGACATCACTGACTGGGCCATACATAATTGCCTTTTTTCGAAAGTCGTAAACACTCGGTGGATGAAGGAGAATCAGGTCAGTCTCGGCCATAAGCTTGTGTCCTTTTCCTTCTTTTGAGACCAAATATCGTGTTTCCCACCCGAAGCGACTCTATCACTCCGCTGTAAGCCAGGGAGATTTCTGTGTGGGCGGAAAATCCACATTTTTCACAGGAAATTTCTCCCCGATTTTTGACGTAACAGCCCTGGGTGATTTTGCCGTCAGGGTCAACGCTTACAATCATCCACGGATGGCATTTCCATCGGTTGTCCTTCAGTGCCCGCAGGCAGGCGTAAGAGTTGGCGATAGGCAGACCACCCTTTTTCATCTTAATAAGATTACATAGAACCTTCCGTCGTTCACTAAAGGCCAGAAACAGCTTGTCCTCCACACCATTATAAGGATAATGAAATTGAATGGTTATCCCTCTCACCTTCGAAGAAATAAACTCCACCAATTCCGGCACTTCTTCCCAGTTGACCGAGTTAATGGTTATATGGGCATATACGCTGGGATGGGAGCAATTTTCCAGGTTAGCCATAATTCTTTCAAAACTTTCCCCCCTCATCCGGTCATGCGTTTCCTTAAGACCATCTATACTTACCCAGATAACATCAGAATCAACTTCCAGGGGAAATGTCCCATTTGTAGTTATTCCCACACTAAAGAAATGCTTCCTTGCTTCTTTCACAATATCCTTAATATCATAGCCGTTATCTTTCCATAAGAACGGCTCACCTCCTTCGATAATCACGACTCTGGCGCCGAGTTCGTAGAGGTTCTTAAAAGACTCTTTTACCTGTGAAAAAGAAAGACTGACCGCTTGCTTTGACCAAAATGGACAATGCCTGCATTTAAGATTGCAGGCATAAGTAACCTTCACTCCCGCTAAAACAGGTTTTTTAATATTCAAGAAGCGACTCTTCATATAGCAGGAGAAAAGGTATATATACCAATTCAGAACCACCATCTAAATCCCTTTCAGCGATTGATACCCTCTTTCTATAACGTAGTCGGCAAATAAATTTAAAGCGTCCCGATACTCGGAGTTCTTAAGCGACTTTAATTGGTTCTTAGAGATGTCTCTATATTATTCTGCTTTTCTTAAGGAGTAATCTATCGCCCCGGATTGCTTTACCATGATTTTTATTCGGTTCGCATCATTATTATTTATTTGTCTTAACTCGAAGCTGTTCTTTATCCATTCCGCATCCTTTTTGTTTGCTGCATTCATCGCATAAATTAGAGGCAAGGTCAGTTTACCTTCCAAAAGGTCGCTTCCCAATGATTTCCCTACCTTTTCTTCAGTGTCGGCAAAATCCAGGCAGTCATCGACAATCTGAAAAGCGACTCCCAAATTCAACCCGTAATCAGCTAACGACTTCGTTTGTCCCGGAGAAAGCTCTCCTATCCAGGCTCCCGCCCTACAGCAAAAAGACATAAGGCAGGCGGTCTTGTTTTCCACAATCTCAAGATATTCCTGTTCCGTAAACGAGAAGTCATAGCGTCTTTTTAGCTGTTCCAGCTCTCCGACGCATATTCTGTTAATAACTTCCAGCAGCATCTCTAAAATCTTAGGTGTTTTTATGTCAGTCAGGATAGAAAAGGCCCTTGAATACCAATGGTCTCCCAAAACTACGGCGATGCCGTCGCCCCACTTAGAATTAACTGTCGGCTGCCCCCGCCGCAAATTTGCGCTGTCCACTACATCATCGTGAAAAAGTGTAGCAGTGTGTATTATCTCAACCGCTGTTGCTACAGGAATGTCTTTGTCCCCTCGATAGTTACCCGTTCTCGCAGAAAGTAAGACCAGTGCCGGACGTAGATATTTGCCCGGCATATCTAAAATGTATTTATTGATTTGTTGTACTAATTCATTTTCAGAATGCAGCTTGCTTTTCAGCTCCTCGCCGACCATCCGGAGCTGATTCCTTATCGGCCCATAAATTTCCTCTAACTTCATATAAACATCCCTGCCATTATATAACCAAAGGATAACAGGAGTCCGGTTATAAGATGAGTAGCTACAGTGTTAGACATAGCCGGTATCAATCCTTTTGTATCAGTATAATTAGAATGAGCTGTCTTAATCGCTTTCCAGGCTAAGGGAAAGGTAAATAAAGAAACCAGGCCTATCCAGGGAATAATCCTCATTATGACTCCCAGGATAATAAACAGATAAGCAAATATTACCAGAAGATAGAAACCCTTAAGCGCCTTTTTCCGCCCAATTTTTACTATCAGGGTCCTTTTCTCAGACAACTTATCTGGAGTATAGTCGGGAAATTGATTAATGTAGAGCACAGCCGTTATCAACAATCCTACCGGAACAGAAACAAACAAGGCCGCCACACTCAAGGTCTGGGCCTGAACGTAGTAAGCGCCCAATACCACTAAAGGCCCACAATTTAAACCGACTAAAAGCTCTCCCCAGCCCCGATATCCTATTTTTATCGGTGAGGCGGTATAAAAATATCCCGATAGAACCCCAACAATTCCAATAATTAATACAACCAATCCACGGGTATAGGTCAAATATAGCCCTATCAAACCGACTAAGCAAAAGAATATTAAGGAGGCCTGGTAAATCTTTGCAGGAGAAATCAGACCTTCCTGAATTACCCGGGCCCCTCCGCTAAAGCGAGTAGGTTCTTTATTGATATCATCTGCCCGGCTTTTGTGGTCAAAGTAGTCATTAGCTAAGTTTGTTCCTGCGTTTAGACATACCACGCCTATGACGGCTAATAAAAAGTACCATATAAAGAACAGGCCTGTCTCATACCAGGCAACTGCTGTCCCCAGGAAAGCGGGGATTATCACTGCCTGAAAGAACGGCGCCCTTGTTGCCCGAATCCACAATTTCAGTTGCATTTACTTATCGCTCCTTAGCCCAGTCCATGCATCTTAACTGTAAGTGTCTCTTTTTTGACCGTAGTGTCACAAACTCGCATTATAATATGACTTTTGCTTAATTACACCCTTTTAGTTTAACAAAATGACACACTCAAGCAAGGGATTTTAACTGGAACGAAGCTGGTGAACAACGCCCTTATTTCTCGCTCGATTATGGTTTTTGGCCGACCCGAAAGAAGGACATTGTCGGTACAAGCTCTTTCGTTATTTCAGTCGCATACACCACTGCAACTATCTTTTTATAGTGCTCTCGATTGAAAATTCCCGTTTGTGCGCGGGTAAGTAGCTTTATAATAGTTTATGATTTTACACGCGGGAATTTACTACCCTGAAGGGTATAAACTACTTTTCTCTGAACAGAGAAACATCCCCTCCTCGAAATCCTTCTCTATCTGCAACAATATCCAGGGCCAAGGTTGACAAGTTCTCAACAAGCAAGTTCATAGCATTGTCTGTCTTCCGAAGATCTATCGTCTTAATGTATCTCTTGCATTTATCGCACACATCTATTCTATGTGCCTGGTCATTCTCTACAAAGAAGTATCGCAATGATTCATGGTCATCGTTTTCACAGAAGGGGCAAGCCAATCTTTTAAATAGCCACTCGGTATGACACAGCGGACAAAACAGCCATCTTCTGCCGGTTTCTTCCTCTAACCTTGCTATCATCGGCTCTGTGCCGCATATTGGACAGACTCCTTTAAGCCAGGAACTTAAGTCAACAAACTCTCTTAACTTTTGGGCGTAGCTTTGCAAAAATGGAGAAAAAGCCTGAGTGACGAGAAAATAAAATACTCTGAAATCAGCTTTCATCTCACAGGCAAGCTTCTCAAGAGCCGGGCCCTCCTCCAGAATATCACGAAGAAGCAGCGCACATTGTTTGTCTAAAGAGAAACGCTTTAAGGTAACGGGTATTGCCTCTTTTTTTTTGCTTCGAATAATCCGGCCAATATCTTCTAAGAGCTTATCAAACAAATCCAGGTCTATCTGAATATCGCTCGATTTCAGAAAAGGAAGACCTTTAGAGCTTCTTTTACGGCAAAGCTCGATGTCAAGTTTGTTCAAATCAGGTTGAAAGGACAATTTCACCTGTCTCTGAGCCTTGAGTGCAGCTTCATAGAAGTCGAGTATCTCTTTTAACTCGGGTTTCGCTGTTTTTAACTCGACAATCTGAGTAAGGGCCAAACCATAAAAGTCTTCTTCAACTTTCTCCAAGGATAGACTCCTCTCGTTGTTATTGCGCCTGTCGGGTCAAAATGGCAATAACGTTACAAACGCAATAATATTAAGCAGAGCAAGGAATATTGAACACAACGGCAAGCGAACTAAAGTGCCTAAAGTGAGCTAAAGTGAACTAAAGTTGAAAAAAATCAACTTTAGGCACTTTAGGCACTCCAAACTTTAGGCACTTATAACTGCCTTATGTTCAATATTTAATGGTCCGAGTAGTATCTATATCTGCCCGCCCATCAGGATTACATATCTCAGCAAGAACCCACCTAACAGTACCAAGGCAGAAACAACCAGAGATGCCTGAGGCTTATTGGCTTTTCCCTTGATGCCAAACAGGAGCGGAACAATTAGCCCCAGGCCGACAATCCCAACCCACCAGAGAAAACCAAAGCGTAAGCCAATAATCATCCTCATCTGTGCAGAGCCAATCCCAGCTAAGACGAAGAGGATGATTATTAGAAGTAGTAAGCCAATTACTCGGCTATTTATCTTCTCGAGTTCAGAGACAAAGGGGTCTATCTTAACAGCTCGTTTGTAAATGCGGCCAAGAGCTAAGACAAAGACCACCCCAGCTATGCCCGTGGACAGTGCAGAAATGCTAAAGACGGCGGGCAAAAGCACGCTGTTCCACAGAGGATTAGGCGTTGCGGCTAAAAGCACTCCTGTATAAACCGTTACCAGCAGCGCAAAACAAAAAGCTACTACACCAACAAGCTGCCTTAATTTAGCGCCCCAAGCAAAAACCCAACTGACTAAGCACAAAACAAGATAGACTAAGCTCAGAATCACAAAAAATGTCAGAAGCCAAACCCCAATGGACATCACCGAATCTGGATTAAACATAAGAATGCCCGGGCCCTTCCTCAGGAGGAATTCCCAAAATCGTAAGGGATTGCCCAGGTCAACAACCAAAAGAATCACTCCCAGGAGGACCGGCCAAGGGGCTATAAATGCTCCGGTCCTCATTATCTTCTGATATCGCTTTCCTCCAAAGAGGTCAGCCACAACTGCCAGGAGCAAAGCTCCTGCTCCAAACCCAGCCAAAAATAAATCGAACGCTACAGGTATTCCCCAACTAATATGATGCTCCATTTTAGTCACCTCCTGAATCAGATTTAACACCTGCGACAGTCTTTTTTTCTCTCAAATATCGTCTGATACCATAAAGAACAGCTGCCGCCGGAATTATTCCCACAATCCATTTAAAGACAACATTCCTTATAGGCAACCTGGGATTTTCAAGAAGCCCATAAGCTGAAGCCTTCTCTGGTAAAAGGTACATCACTCCAAGGCCGCCTAATTCTTTCTCCCCATAGATACGGGGGGCATCTGCCGGATTTTTCTCAGCCAAAATACTCTGCCTTTTTCTGGCAAGCTGGAGTATTTCTTCTCTTTCACCAAAGGTAATGGCGCCCGTAGGACAGGCCTTGGCACAGGCTGGTTCCAGGCCGTTTTCCACCCGGTCCAGACAAAACGTACATTTCCTGACAGTTCCCGTCTCAGGGTCATACTGCGGCGTATTAAATGGGCAGCTCTCTATACAATCTTTGCAGCCGGTACAAGCTTCCTGGTCAATAATGACAATCCCATCTTCTCGCCTCTTGGCCGCTCCGGTGGGACAGACAAGCACACAAGTGGCCTCTGTGCAGTGTAAGCACTGCTGCTTACGAAAGAGCCATCTGGTTTCTCCATCCTCGGGCTCGATAAAATTGACAAGCGTCCAGGTCGTAGCCGACAGACGCGGTGGATTCTGATAGCTGCCGGTAAAATGTGTCTTTTCCGCGGGAAGTTGGTTCCATTGCTTACAGGCCACCTGACACGCACGACAGGCTATACACTTCGAAACATCAATCAGCATCGCTTTCTTGGCTATCATCTCAGATCACCTCCTTTCTTACATCGCAAAGGAATGCTTTGAACTCAGGAATCATGGTATTGGCATCTCCGACATGAGGTGTAAGGACATTAGCGCTGTGCCCTTTGGACAATCCCATAAATCCCCAGTGCCAGGGCAGGCCAATTTCCTCACAGACCTTACCATTAAGCTTAAATGGCTTAAATCTGTCAGTAACGCAGGCGATAGCCTCGATTTCGCCCCGTGCAGAAAGTATCTTGACTTTCTCTCCGTTCTTGATTCCCTTGGCTTTAGCCAAACTTTTACTCATTTCCACAAACATCTCAGGCATCAACTCTGCCAGCCAGGGTAGATTGCGAGTCATCGGACCACCCTGATGGTGTTCTGATAACCGGAAAGTCGTGGCCACTATGGGGAACTCATCTGGGGTTCCCACCTTATCCATCTCGCCCTTCCATATCTTAATGGCCGGGTCGTACTGGATATTGGACAAAAGGTTTTTAACGGGGCTTTCAAGTGGTTCATAATGTTCCGGGAACGGCCCATCAGCCAGTCCCGGTCCGAATATGCGGGCATGGCCCTCAGGCTTCATTATAAACGCTCCGACGTTATTCTTGGGGTCGGAAGTGGCTCCGAAGTCCGGGACATCGCCGACCCATTTGCTGCCTGTCCATTTAATCACGGGATGTTCCGCATCCCACGGGTTTCCTTTTGTATCGCAGGAGGCACGGTTATAGATAATCCTGCGGTTCACCGGCCAGCACCAGCTCCATTCCGGGTAGAGACCTATGCCGGTAGGGTCGGACAGAACACGCCGAGCAGCCATATTCCCCTTTTCAGTGTAGCTTCCGCAGTAGAGCCAGTTACCCGACGAAGTTGACCCGTCATCTTTCAGACTACCAAAACTCGGAAGGAGTTTGCCGGTATTAATGTCATAGCCGTTTATCTCCTTGGCCACCTTATGGACATCGGGCGTATCTCCATAATCCCAGTCCATATCAAGTATGGCGCCCGGATAGACCCCGCCTTCATAGGCATAAAGCCCACGTACCGCTTTGAATATCCTGTCAATAATCCAGAGGTCTCTTTGGGCGTCTCCGGGCGGTGGTACCGCCTGATAACGCCACTGGCTCCAGCGGCCGCTGTTGGTAACCGAACCTTCACCTTCAACTGTGCAGGCGGCGGGAAGTAAAAAGACCTCGGTTTTAATATTGGCCGCGTCTGCTTCCGGGCCTTTCCAGAAAGCCGCTGTCTCTGACTCAAAGATGTCAATGGTTACCAGCCAGTCAAGGTTTTCCATTGCTTTGCGTTCCATCCTTACGTTGGGACCGGCTACGGCGGGGTTCTGACCCAGGCATATCAAACCTTTCATCTTTCCTTCGTACATAGCCTCAAACATCGAGATGTGAGAGCAATTGCCGCTCAGTTTGGGAAGATGCTGATAGC
>JAUWBX010000315.1 GCA_030609625.1 Phycisphaerae bacterium | reverse complement strand
AGCGCTTTTACCGTATCCCCACTGGTTCCTGTTGTTGCCGGCGGGTTCCCTGGTAGCGTGCTCTTTGGTCCAGAAGGTCCCGCCGTATTCATCCACCGAGTATGGCTGTCCCTCATAAGGTACAGAAATCTCAGGGAAGCGAATAAAGATGTTTTCCGCATCAGGTGCGACCGAAGCGTAACGCTGGCGGAACGTCCGGGGGTTCTGGTCGTAGTCGTGCACGGTGAAAATGTCCGTCTCAACGTGGACGTATCCACTGGCGTCGTTGATTGGGCGCGTCGGGTCCAATGCACGGGTCAGGTCCACTGTTTCTTTTACTGCACGGCGATGAATCTCAAAACGAGACCTTGCGCCCCCTGCTGTTTCATTGAAGGGTGTCCACGCTACAATTGAAGGATGGTTCAGGTCGCGCATAACCACCTCCCGCCATTCGCGCTGATGATTGTGAACCCCCTGTGGATTGGCGAACGAATGGGAGCCGCCCCAGTCACAGAACTCGCCCCAGGTCAAATATCCGAGACGGTCGGCCCAGTAATGGAATCGCTCCTCGAAGACCTTCTGATGAAGACGCGCACCATTAAAGCCTACAGCCAGCGAAAGTTCAATGTCGGCCTTGAGCGCCTTATCGCTGGGGGCAGTCCAGATGCCGTCGGGATAAAATCCCTGGTCGAGGACATGCCGTAAAAAGATAGGCTTGTTATTTAGATAAAACTTGTTTCCTTCTATGTGAAATTTGCGAAGGCCGGCGTAGCTGTTCACTGTCTCCACGATGCGGTTGCGCCGGAGAAGCTCGAACCGGAGTTTATAAAGATATGGGTCGTCCGGCCCCCATGTCCGTGGCTTTTTTACGTTAAGTATCTGAGCAGTACCGCTGGCTGACTGTGAGCGAACGGAGGTGAGTTTTTTGCCCGCAGCGGAAAAGAGAGTAGCTTGAAACTCAATACCGCGGCGATAGTTATTAATAACCGGGGTCAGGACAAAGCGGCGATTGTCGAGGTCGGGCACAATGCGAACAGATTCAATGAAACTTTGTGGCCGGGCCTCCAGCCAGACAGTCTGCCAGATGCCGGTAGTTCGCGTATAGACACAGCCGTGCGATTCGAGTCTCAGGCTTTGTTTGCCCGCAGGCTGGACGTCGGAGCGCACATCATCGAGAGCGCAAACGAAAAGGTCGTTCTCGCCGTCGCGCAGCGCATTAGTAATCTCAAAGCAAAATGACGAGCTGCCCCCATAGTGACGACCAACGCCGGTGCCATTGACCCAGGCCCGGCAGTCATAATCGACCGCGCCAAAGTGTAAAAATACCCGCATGCCGACCCATTTCTTTGGAACGGTAAATTTACGGTGGTAACAAACTTCGTTCATAAAGTTTGTATATCCGATGCCCGAAAGTTTGCTTTCAGGGCAAAAAGGAACGATGATTTTTTTATCTAATCGTGCACCGTCCTTCGGCCAGTCCTTCTCAGCACCGGAAAAGCCAAGGTCAAAACCAAAGTTCCATTGGCCGTTCAGGTTCAGCCAGGTATCCCGGTAAAATTGGGGCTTGGGATGTTCCGGGCGGGGAATCTGATTCTGCGTTTGTCCTGCGCTATTTGCCGCAGTAGCTGTAAAGAACAGTAACAGCAACAACACAAAGCGTGACTTTTCAAACAAATTCTTAAACAAGCCAGTACCTTTCATAATCTCTCCTTATTATCAGCTATTCACAAATCTTATCTGGAATAAAGCAACTCTGGTGAGATTATAACGTGCAGGGATTGATATGCAATTGCTTTTCAATGTCCATCTTTACTTTGAATCGAAGTAGTCGATAAGTGCGTACGCCTCATTATTAAGTTTCTTCATGTCCTCAAGCAGCGTAATATACGGCTTATACTGATAGTCAATTATTCCTTTATTTGAATCGCGGTTGGATGGGTCGGTGCTTAAATCTTCGGGGTTATTGTCTCTGAATTTAAACCAGTGCCAGCCGACGCAGCATTTGGATTCGAGCAGTCCCATTGTGAAATGCTGATAAAACCGGCCTCTGTCCTTCTGCGTCGGGACCAGCCATCCCGCGCCGGAAACGTTCGGAAGGCCTGAATCATGTCCTTTTGCATAGAACTCTGTAATCATAAAGGGTTTGCCCGATTCCCGGCTCCACATCGCCATCCTCTCCGGGTCCGGCCCCCATGCACCATAACAGTTGACCGCCACCACATCCAGGTACTTTCCGGCTGCCCTGAATATATGAGGCAGTCTAAGTGACCTGCCGTGAAGCCTTGGGCCGAGACAAAGATGGTGCGGGTCGTATTTACGAATCGCATTTGTTGTAATGCGAAAGTATCTGTCCAAAGCATATTCGAGAAAAGCCTGCCTGTCGGCATCGGTTATGTCCTTTGGTGATGCTTTTTTTCCTTTCCTTTTATCGAGCCATTCTTTGGCTGCCTCACAGCCATATCGAAGGTCCGGATTGTTCACATCAAGCTGCAGTGACCTGTCTAACATATCAGAGACAACGGGCATCTCATTATCCGAAAAATGTCCTATCAGCCACGGGTCGTCTTTGGTCGCAGAAAGCTGCTTAGCGTAATCATCGCAAAACTTTTCAAAATCCGGATGAAATACGGGAATACATCTGTTAGGGTATCCGAGATGTCCCGGCTCCTGCCAGATGAGCTTCTTAGACCTGCCGAACGAGCCCATGAAATTCCACGAAAGTGTGTATGCCGGAGGTTGCGATGCTGCCCGCAGAAGCTCTGCGTCCGACCATCCGCCGATTCCGTTAAAGCCATATTCTGCAAGAAGCGCGGTAGTAAACTCAGCCCATTTTTCCCACGTCCCGAATTTTTCTTTAGCAGGCTTCTGGCTTATCCGGGAGCGTCCCTTTCGGACGGAACATACGCCGACGTGAATAAACAAATTTCCATCAGGGTCAACGAGCCACCATCTGCCTGCCACCTTCTTTGGATAAAAATAACCTTTTGCCTCGGCCTTGCGGTCAACCCTGCCGCCATATTTGCTGTATGGGATTTTCTTTGAACCGGGTTGGAAACCGTCCAGCAGTTCTATGGTGCGGGTATCACGCAGCTTCCAGTCTTTATCTGCGGGTTTCCTCTTGACCGGCACCTTGATATACTTTTGCCCGGAAGCTCCCCTGCTCTTACTTTTGGCCTGAGCGGAATTACACAAATCGCGCGTTGCGACGTAAAACAATCCTACAAGAGCACAAATAACAAAGAGCTTTCGCATAACAAACTCCTTCAGGCAATAGGACACCTATGAAGAACTCAAAGTCAAATACTAAAATCCCTGTCGCCACAAAAATTTTCTTTGAGGCATCCTCGTTACGACATTTCAGCCAGCGTTCGTAGCTTATCTGAACAGCTTTTCGACTTCACGATGCAATCATAATGTACATCGTGAATCTGCTTATGTCATGGTCAATCGTTGTAAACAGCACCCAGGGTCAGGACAGTAGTCTTTGCCCCTGATGAGGCTTGAAATCGTTTCGGCTCCAATCGGTGGAATCTACCACTGAGACACAGGTAATCTTGCCCTCTTTCGCATAGATATATAATACCTGGTGGCGAATAATGTTGGCATAGAGCATCAGGGTGTCTGCGTCAATAGATGGTGTGCCGTCAATAGACCATAGATTATATTCACGGGCTGCTTCTCCTGCTAAATCCATTCGGGGTTCACCATATTTCTGTTTGAACTCTTCAACTGTCTTTGGGCATTTCTTCTTTAGGAAGCGATAGATGGCTGGAGTCTTAGGCTTCTTGGCAGGTGTAGGCTTCGTGGGTTTCCAATTTGGACCCAGAGAAGTAATAATCCCAGCCGCCTTTGCCTGACGGTAGGACTCCCGAATACTACCCCTTATCCCACTTCCGAAGCTGATATTGTAAAAGGTAAATAGACCGTCCCAAATTATCTGACCCTTCCAAGGCAAGAGCACCGCGTTAATGAGGAGGGGCAAGGTAGAAGGGAGTATGACCGCTATCTCATCGGTCAAACCGAGAACTCCATACGCTTTAGTGGAATCATCGGCCGGCAGAAATACCGTATATTTTTTCAGATCCTGGACAGCAAAAAAATCACCTTGCATGAAAAGAGACCAATCCGACATATATCCCAATTCTCGCTCACGAAACCCGTCAGGGTTCTCCTCCATG
>JAUWBX010000134.1 GCA_030609625.1 Phycisphaerae bacterium | reverse complement strand
AAGGCCGCCGACACCTCCTTCCATAGCTGCGATGCGTTTTTCAAATACGTCGGTGGTCGGATTCATCAATCGCGTATAGATATTGCCAAACTCTTTGAGAGCGAACAGATTCGCCGCGTGGTCGGTATCTTTGAATACATAACTGGTTGTCTGATAAATGGGCACGGCCCTGCTCAAAGTATCTGAATCAACATCCTGACCGGCGTGCAAGGCCAGCGTCTCCAAATGATATTTAATATTTTCATCCATAGTTCATTCCTTGCTCGTTACATAAATTACCTGCTCGGCAAACAGATTAGGCACAAATCTCACCGGGCTAAGACGAGTTTTAATTAACGGAATCTTTTTTTCTACTTTAACATTCAATCTTTTGCAAAATTGGTCGAAATCCTTTAGTGATAGACAATGTATATATGGAGAGTTGTGCCACTCAAAGGGCAACTGCTTGGTTACCGGGGCATTTCCCCAAAAAAACAATTGTGCTCTGCACCGCCAATGAGCAAAGTTTGGAAAGCTCACAATTACTTTTCTGCCAACACGGAACAATTCGGTAAATACCCTTTCAGTATTCTTCACCGTTTGCACCGTTTGTGACAGTATTACATAATCATAGCTTTTGTCAGCGTAATTCTCCAGCCCATATTCGACATTGTGCTGAATAATAGGCAACCCCTGATTTACACAAGTTAAGACAAGGTCTTGTTCAAGCTCGATACCTTTACCTGTTATGTTTTTGTCGGCTATAAGATTTGCCAATAGTTCCCCATCGCCGCAGCCGATATCCAGAACCGTACTGTTTGGCTCTATGAGCGATTCAATCACATCATAGTCAACTCGGATTCTGTGAGGCTGTCCGAAATCGTTTATTCGCTTATGCTCACTTCGGCCAGGCTCAATGCAAGCTTGTGCCCTGTTGTTCTTATGGTCTTTTTTCTCTGGCGGCTGATGCGTAGCATCTAAAAAGTCGGAAATAAAAGAGCCCAGTATTTCCGGCTCTAACAAGAATGCATCGTGACCGTATGGCGATGTAATATCGCAATAACTAACATCTTTGTCGTTAGCAACAAGTGCGTTAACTATTGTTCTGGATTGAAGGGGCGTAAAGAGCCAATCGCTTGCAAAGCTCATTACGAGGAATCTGCATTTGGTATTCGCAAAGGCCTTCTTTAGAGACCCGTAATCTTTTCCCAGGTCGAAATAATCCGCTGCCTTGGTTATATAAAGATAACTATTGGAGTCGAATCTCTCCACGAAGCTTTGTCCCTGATAGTCCAGGTATGTTTCAACGGCAAACTCAGAGTTGATATCGTAACTGTAGCTGTCAGCATTTCGCAGCTCTCGCCCAAACTTTTCGCGCATACCCTGTTCTGACAGATACGTTATGTGCCCGATCATCCGTGCAATTGCCAGACCTCTGTCCGGGCCTTTTTTGTCTGTGTATTGGCCGCCTGCAAAATTTGGGTCTGCCAGTATCGCGTTCCGGCCTACCGCATCAAACGCAATTGATTGAGCTCCAAGGTGCGTGGTTGTGGCGGCTGGTATGGCAGCTTTGATAAAGTCAGGATACTCAATCGCCCACTGCAAGACCTGCATCCCGCCTATCGAACCGCCAATCACCGCCAAAAGCTCTTTTATGCCGAGCTTATCGAGCAGGACCTTTTGGACCTTGACCATATCAGCTATGGTGATAATCGGAAAGTCAAGTCCGTATGGCTTGCCTGTTGACGGATTAATCGAAGACGGCCCCGTCGTCCCGCCGCAGCCGCCGAGAAAATTTGAGCAGATAACAAAATACTTATTCGTATCGATTCTCTTGCCGGGACCTACCATAACATCCCACCAGCCGGGCTTTCGGTCATCAGGATTGTTTACACCAGCCACGTGAGCGTTGCCGCTAAGGGCATGGCAAATCAAAACAGCGTTATCCCCGGCCTCATTGAGCTTGCCGTATGTCTCATAGGCCACATCAATAGGAGCTAACGTTTTGCCGCACTCCAGCTCCAGGGGCTGCCGGGCTTCAACGACGCGTGTCACCTTCGTCTGCACAAGACCAACAGAATTTTTTCCAACCTCTATCATTCTTATCTCGCTGGTAGAATCTCCACCATTTTGTCCAGGGCCTTTTTCGCCTTTTCCCTTATTGCGTTGGGTACAGATATTTTGTATTGCATATCTTCAAGTGCCCAGACAATCTTCTCCATGGTAATCTTTTTCATATTGGGACAGATAGCCCTTTCGCTGGCTGCGATAAATTGAGCGTTAGGATTCTCTTTCTTCAAGGTATGAATTATTCCTATCTCGGTGGCTATTATAAACCGTTTCGCTGTGCTTCTGGCAGCAAACTTGAGCATCTGGCTGGTGCTAAGCATCTCGTCTGATAGTTCCTTGACCGGCTCAGTGCATTCCGGGTGCGCCATTACAATCGCATCCGGGTATTTCGCCCTTGCAGTCCTGATATCATCCTCGGTTATCACCACATGTACGTGACAATAACCGGGCCAGAGCACAAGGTCTCGGCCGGTCCTTTCAGCAGCAAACCGACCAAGATGCTGGTCCGGCACAAAGATAATTCGCCTATCCTTCGGCAAAGAGTTTACCACTTCGACCGCATTAGCACTGGTACAACAGTAATCGCTGTCGGCCTTGACCTCTGCGGAGCTATTAACATAACAGACTACCAGGGCATCAGGATATTCCTTCTTCAGTTGGCGTAGTTGTTCGGCAGTTATCATATCAGCCATAGGGCAGCCGGCGGATTTGTCCGGCAAAAGCACGGTCTTCTCGGGCGACAGAATAGCAGCGGTCTCCGCCATAAACTGCACACCACAAAAGACAATTACGTCAGCATCGGTCTCGGCCGCCTTTATACTCAAACCCAAAGAATCGCCGGTAAAATCAGCAAGGTCCTGTATCTCGCCGGGCTGATAGTTGTGAGCAAGTATCACTGCTCTATGTTCATCTTTCAACTTTTTTATTTTTCCAAGTAACCGTTCGTCCATCTCGTATCTCGTTTCAGCTTTGCTGCTTGTTGTGTTTTGTATAAACCAAATCCGTATTGGCTACTGTAACTGTAACTCCGGCCGACACCGATTCCTTTATCCATACGTTACCACCGATTATAGTGCCGGCACCTATAGTTACGTTGCCCAGAATCGTCGCCTCAGCGTAAATTGTTACATTATCCTCTATCGTCGGATGCCTTTTACCGCCCTTAATTATCCTTCCTCTCTCGTCCTTTGGAAAACTCATAGCTCCGAGGGTAGTGCCCTGATAAATTTTGACGTTCTCACCTATGACAGTAGTTTCGCCTATCACGACGCCTGTGCCGTGGTCGATAAAGAAATTTTTGCCTATCTTTGCTCCGGGATGTATGTCGATGCCGGTTTTGGAGTGTGCGCACTCGCTCATTATCCGCGGAATTAACGGCACTTCTTTAAGATACAATTCATGTGCGATGCGATACGTTGCAATTGCCATGATGCAGGGATAACTTATCACAATTTCTTCAAAAGACTTTGCCGCCGGGTCACCATCAAAAGCCGCACCGACATCACCTTTTAGCAGCTCTCTAATTCTCGGAAGTTGAGTCAAAAAATGCTGTGTAACATTCTCTGCCATTGTCCGGCAGTCACAGCCGTCGCATTTCTTTATTCTGCACTGGTATTGATAAGCTCGTTCTATCTGTTCGGAAAGCTCAGTATAGACCTGACACAGAATATCACCAAGGATAAAGTTGATATTTGATTTTGTTACCGTCCTTTTTCCGGTATAGCCTGGGAAGAGCACTTCGGTTAGCAAATCAAGAATTTCCAAAATCTTTTGCCGGTGCAGTAAATTAGAGGCATCAATAAAATTTATGCCGGAATCGCCCTTATACGTATGGGTAATTTCACTAATCAGTTTTTCCATTTTCCTGGAGGTTAATTTGTTCTTTTTCATTTTCAAACCCTATATATGATAATCCAAAGATTTATTATGTTTTGCCCTGTCAACAAGATTCTGCAATGTTATCGATTGCAGAACCCCCATAATTGCCTTCTGCACCTCGGCCCAGATTTGCCTGGCGACACAATCATTTGTTCTTGTACAGTAACTTTCGTTTTCAACACACTCGGATATAATTACAGGTCCCTCCAGGCAATAAAAAACGTCGCCAAGTTTAATCTGCATCGGAGCTTTTGCAAGCATATACCCGCCTTTGGAGCCTCTGATGCTTTTGATAAATCCTGCTGACCTAAGAACGGCCATCAATTGCTCGAGATATTTGACGGATATATCCTGACGCTGAGCAATGATTTTCAATTGCAAAGGCCCCTTGCCGTAATTTTCAGCTAATTCCAATACTGCCCGTATTCCGTATCTGGTTCGAGTCGAAAGTTTCACTATCAGTCTCCTATGATTTCCTACTGCATTAGTAGTATATTATACGAATTTGTCAACCTTTGTTGGCAAAAAAACATAAAAATTCGCAAGTCTTTCTGAAAAATTGAGTTTTTTTTGTTTTTTTCTCAAAAAATGTTTGAAAATGAACTTTTTTATTTATATAATAGTATTCCTATTGGTTTACTCAAGATATTTATATAATGAAAATATCGAAGAAGTGCCAATACGCCTTAAAAGCGGTTTTGCGTGAAAGTACGCCGAAAAAAATAATTGTTCTTCAGTTCGTTTTTAACATGTTTTTTAGAGGATTGAGTAAATGAGTATAGCAAAAGATATGACAGAGTTGATTGGTAAGACACCGCTGGTTAAACTCAATAGAATAAGTAAAGATTGTAAAGCAAAGATAGCGGCCAAACTGGAGTTCTTCAATCCCGCCGGCAGTGTAAAAGACCGTATCGGGGTTAATATGATATTAGCTGCAGAACGTGAAGGTAAAATCAAGCCGGGAATGACTCTTGTTGAACCAACCAGCGGCAATACCGGCATTGCACTTGCATGGGTTGCGGCGGCAAGGGGTTATAAGCTGATACTTACTATGCCCGAATCGATGACAATTGAGCGAAGGAAAATACTCCAACTATTCGGTGCCGAACTTGTGCTTACGCCTGCCGAAGAGGGAATGACCGGTGCGGTCAATAGAGCCGGCGAAATCGTAGAAAAAACCGATGGTGCCTTTATGCCGCAGCAGTTTAAGAACCCTGCAAATCCCCAGGTTCACAGGGAAACAACCGCTGAAGAGATTTGGGATGATACTGATGGGGCGGTGGATATCTTTATTTCCGGCGTAGGTACCGGCGGAACGATTACCGGCGTCAGTGAAGTGCTCAAATCAAGAAAACCATCTGTCAAAGCTATTGCTATTGAGCCGGCTGATTCGGCGATACTTTCCGGGGATAAACCCGGCCCGCATATGATCCAGGGAATCGGGGCCGGCTTTATCCCGGATGTATTAAACATGGAGCTCGTTGACGAGATAGTTCAAATAACAAACACAGAAGCGTTCGATATGGCAAAACGCTTAGCTAAAGAAGAGGGCATCTTTGCCGGCATATCATCAGGTGCCGCGGCGGCGGCCGCACTCAAAATAGCCAAACGCCAGGAAAATGCCGACAAACTGATTGTTGTTATTTTGCCTGATACAGCCGAGCGGTATATAAGTACGGGATTGTTCGAGTGAGATTATTAATAACAAATGGCAGCCAATAAGTGGAACATTAAGTTATTGGAGCCGAGTCTCTCACCGTGGGAATCTAAGAAGGAACCGTCCAAACAAATTGCGGTGCTTATGAGCGGCGGAGTTGACAGCAGCGTTACGGCTTATCTGCTCAAAGAACAAGGCTGGGACGTATTGGGTATCACGATGAAGATACCCGTATCGTGCAATACAAACAGCAGAGGATGCTGCGGTGCTGATGCCGCCTTTGTTTGCGGTGAATTGAATATACCTCATTATTTTGTCGATGTTACCGGACCCTTCGAAGAGCTTATAATAAAGCAATTCCGTCAATCTTATGCAAGGGGCGAAACTCCAAATCCCTGTGTTGACTGCAATACATTTCTCAAGTTTTCGCTGCTGTGGGATTTTTTAGAGGAAACATTTGGGATTAGTTATCTCGCTACCGGCCATTATGCGAAAGTTTCCAGAACGTGGCACGGGCTTCCAGCCCGTGAAAACACGGCCAAGATGGCCGTGCCACGGCAAACGCGACTTAGCCGGGCAAAGGACAAAGCCAAGGACCAAAGCTATTTTCTTTATGGAATAACTCGAGAAAAGCTGGGAAGGTTTGTTCTTCCTTTAGGCGAGTTAAAAAAAGATGAGGTTCGCTCGACTGCCGCTCAATTAAATCTGAGCGTTGCTGATAAACCGGAAAGTATGGAATTATGTTTTGC
>JAUWBX010000514.1 GCA_030609625.1 Phycisphaerae bacterium | reverse complement strand
AGTAATTTTATTGTCAACTGAATGTATTTTAAAGAACTCTGTCCACTTGTATAGGAAAAGATTCTTCTTTCGTTCAGAATGACAGGCGAGAGCGAACAGTTATTCGGATAGGCTCTTCAGCTAATTCAGGGCAGGCCCTGCGCGGGCACAGGCTTCGCGGGGACAGAAGTAAGCAACAGAAATGTAGAAAAACTATGATACAGTGGATACGAGCGCGCCCTGTGTTATTTTACTTCGACGATGGAGTTAAATCCGCCGAAGGGATTTAACTCGGTCAATTCGTTATATGGGTCCTGCTGCCACCGGCCATCAACAACCAGCCGATATCGATATCTTCCCGGAGACAGGTTCATCTCCGTTTGCCAGACGCCGCTGTCACCGACTTTCAGCATCGGCGTTTGTTCCGGCTGCCAATTATTAAAGTCGCCGGCGATATGCACGCTATTTGCCCGTGGATACAGAGTTACAAATACCATGGCATCCCTCATCTGGTTAACGCCATAATATTCAGAAAGCTTGGCAGCGGTATCAAGTGGCTTCGGTGTTTCAGCGGTCTCGATTTCAGGTTTTTCGGTCACTACTTCGCTTTCGCGAAGCAAAACGGTTGAGGCTGCTTCGGCGGTGGTAAACTCGTCGGCGGGAATTTCCAGACCCGGCCGGCCGGTTTGGGAGGCAGGGGCAGTTGTTATTGGCGGCTCTGCGGCCTGGAGCAATTCGTCGGCGGTGGCGCTAATTAATTCGAGCTGGTCTGCCAATGTGTTGACAAACTCATGCCGCTGCTCTTTGGCCTGGGAGCCTAAGACCTCCTCGGCGAGGGCGCGAAAATCTGTATGGCCCCTGCTGGCAGGGTCGTACTCACCGATGGGCTGACCAAAACTGGATGCTTCCTTGATTTTGGTATTGAAACTGACAATTGTCTTGAACATTTTGTCAGCGAAGTGGCTGCGCAATTCAGCCAAAATTTCTCTGGCCATCTTAGTTCTTATATCATACATGCTGGCTAAGACCCTGACATCGACCTGCCGGCTGTGTCGTCTGCAGAGGACGCTGAGAGTCTCAAGCTGTCTGCTAAGCCCGTGAAGCGCAAAGTAGCCGGTCTCGACGGGAACAATAACTTCATCGGCCGCCCTTAGTGCATTGAAGGTCAATAGCCCCACGGCGGGTGGGCAATCGATTACCGCGTAGTCATAATCGTTCTTTATCTCGTTCAGAACATCTTTCAGGCAGGATTCACGTTCGGTGATTCCGACCATTTGCTGCTCGAACGCAGAGAGGTCTATACTGGCCGGCGCCAACTCCAGCCTGTCGCTAATCTGCCAGAGTACTTCAGTGAGCTTCATCGGCTCGTTTCTGCTTGTGCTAATCAGCACATCGTAGATGCTTTGCTCTATCTGCTCCTCCGGCACAGCAAGTCCGACCGCACAGTGTGACTGCGGGTCCATATCGACCAGCAGGATCCTCCGGCCTGCGTCGGCAAGAGCACTGGCCAGGTTTATCGATATCGTTGTTTTGCCACAACCACCTTTTTGATTAACAACCGCTATGGTTCTCATAATTTCTCTCCAGCTCCGGGTTCCCATTTCGCGATTTACAACAAAACGGGGTCCCCTCTAATAATGACAGTCCGAAAAACCCCTTTTTGCTGTAGAAAACGGCTTTTCAATACTATAAAACAACTAAACACCTCTTAATTATTCGGCAAAGAAATACGAAAAACTTTACCTTTTTATGGGACGGGCCAATAAAAACATAATTAGCCATACGAATGGCTGATATTACCGGGCTATTGACGGTAATGAAAAGATACGAAAAGGAACACCAAATGTACGATGTGGCAATAGATGCGGCGTCGGTAATGTCCATTGCCAGTGCAAAAACTGTGGTCATTCCCGCGCAGGCGGGGATCTAC
>JAUWBX010000309.1 GCA_030609625.1 Phycisphaerae bacterium | reverse complement strand
CCACGCCGAGGAGACCCACATAAAAAAGTACGGACGCCGGATTTGCCACAGCAGTTCGTTCTGACCGCCTTTGAACGGCCCCATTCGGGCGCCAGGGTCCATACGGTAGGCGCGGATCAGTTGGATGTTACCCATAGCGCCGTCGCGGATCTTTTGTATCAAAGCCTGCCGCGCGGATGAATGCCGGCACATAAGCCCGCATGCTATTTTAAGGTTCTTTTTCTCCGCCGCCTCACCAAGGCGGAGGACCCGCTTGGTGCCTCCAGGGTCGGGAGCAAATGATTTTTCCATGAATACATTCACGCCCTTCTCGATGGCATACTCGAGATGGGTTGGCCGAAAGGCTGAATGCGTCGCCTGGACCATAACGTCGCCTGGACGCAGGCAGTCGATGGCCTTGCGATAGGAATCGAAGCCGAGGAAACGCCTCTCCGGCGGAACGTCGATACGTTCGCCGAACTGTTCGCTGAGGGCTTTGTTTGCTCGTGTTATCCGGTCCTCGAAAACATCGGCCATGGCGATGAGCTTGGTCGGCCCGGTCGCCGAAGAAAGGGCGTTGGCGACCGCACCGCCCCCGCGTCCACCGCACCCGACCAACGCCAGCCGTATCGTATTGTCCTCGGCGGCATAGACCCGATGTAGAGCAACGCCGGTGAGGACCGAACCGGCGACCACTTTTCCACTCTGTGCCAGGAACTGCCGACGAGAAGGTTCGTTTGGTTCTCTCAGCAATGACCTCAACGTGTAATGCTTGGTTTGTCGTTTCATAATTGCTCCTTCCAAAATAGCCTATTGTACGTTTTCAGCAAAAGTGAGACGAAATAATCTTTGATTTAGGAGACGATTTCAACTCTTGTTTCAATGATTTTACTGTTATATTTTTTCTTTTCAAGAATTATTTTTCCTCCCACAGCCAGCCAAAAATGGAAGATAATTTATTTACAAGTCCTTAATTCGAATAATTGATTCGAACCCACTTTTTTAACTGGTGTAATTAGGGGTATTAAATTATACTTGCCTTTATTTGAAGGAAACTCTATGAAGTTCCAGGAACAAAAATCTTCCGGACAGGAAAAAGACGAAGCATCTATCGAGCTTCTGAGGCAGCTAACACGGAAGTTGTGCTCAAGTGATATTTCATCTGCCAGGCTGGCAGCTTTCAATCTGTCGTGGATGCAGGAAGATGGTTTGGCTATCCTCACGGAGACATTACTTGGCAACTTCTCAAGGACAACCAAGAAAGCAGCAGCGTACGGACTGAGGAGTATGAAGGGCAGGATGAAGAAAATGGCTTCCGAGGTCCTTGAGCAGGGGCTGAAGCATCGTGACCGCACCACCAAAGCGGCATGTGTTAAAGCCCTGTTTCTGATGAAAGGGGGTACTCCGAAAAAAGGTGGCTCGCACTCGAAGCCTAAATAAGGCAAGCTAAGGATACAGGAAACTCGAAAGCCGGATAAGAAAAATACGCCAATGCAATAGGGCATCTTCCAGCAGGTAAATATCATCTGATACCACTATGGGTCGTCAGCCCTTGGTCCTCACACTCACCGTACCCAAGCCGAAGCGTATCTGAGGTAGGCTCCGGGGTTCTGACGCGGATATTCTAATAGCGGATTTTGGAGGCGGGTTCAGGCAAAGAGCTCTTCGCGAAAACGCTGTTAAGGTGTTGGCAATTTACTCTGCTCAGCCGATGTTGGCGGGTAACTCTTAAAGACCGACCACATCCCCGGCGTACCCGCATCCCATGCATCTTTATTGAAAACCTTTTCTTTTTTCATATACGCAACATGCCCATCGTAAAAGGCCATGTTGGCCCCCTCACTGTGGCGATACAGTGTTGGGCCGTCAGTGCCGACCTCTTTATAAGGTGTAATTGTATCCTGGCCAAGAACGTCCCATCCATCTTCGTAATTGGCTCCCCACCACCAAAGCCACCAGTCATTGCTCTCAGTGAATATGAGTTCTCCGGAAGGACTATGAACTGTAGTGTTCCTATGTCCGGCATAGCCGATGCCGAACCAGTCTGAAAAGTACCAGTCCGTCAGGTTGTAGCCGTAACTGAGCCAGGAGTCCCATTGCGAATCGGGTCTTTCCTTGATCGAAATCACGTCGCTTGGACAAAGAAACTCCCTGGGTGCGTGCCAGCCGGGGGCGGCATAGCCCTTCATGCCTTTATAACCCACCAGGTCTCTAAAGAGCTTGTTGCCGGGCCAATAGCGATTGTCGCCCAGCGTTCTGTCCATAACTGGAACATACCAGCCGTCTGCTTCATCAGCATATAGGGTATTGGCCAGCCCCATTGTCCTGACGTTGTTACTGCAAACGATGCGTTTGCCGTGCTCTTTTGCTCTCATCAGGGCGGGCATCAATATCGCCATTAGCAGTGCGATTATGGAGATGACAACGAGAAGCTCAATGAGTGTAAAGCCTCTTATAATTCGCATGACAACCTACTCTCTGCAAAGTATTTATACTGGTATTTCCCTTATAACCATGCATGTCCCTGCTCAGCAGTCCCGACACATCGACACTGAGCCTCATTTTTTATAGTATATCAAATCTGTCTAAAAATTCAAGTTTTATGGGAGGTTTTTCTGATACCCCTCAAGGCGAGTTAGCCGTTTAAATGGCCTCTGAGGCACTTTAATTGAAAGCTGATGGGCGTTCCGTGAGATTATGTGAGCCGCCGTAAGTAGATTTCGGGAGCAATGAAATATGGGCTGCGGTTGCAATTTTAAGATGGATTTGGTAATCTAATGAAATCGAAAGGCTTAGCGGTGTATATGGGAAATCCCGCTTGTTATTAGACTTTCAATTTTGTCTCACGATGAATTAGAGTATCGTCATGAACAAGCAAAAAGGTTTTACCCCGTTAGAAATTAACATTCCTAATCGCCAAAGCGGAAGATTGCCCGAAAGACACGGGGAGGGACCCCGCTTCGCGGGAAGCCAAACAGACGTCCGGAAACGACACCGGAGTTTTCTAACGGGGTTTACCCTAATAGAGCTCTTGGTAGTCATCGCCATCATCGCGCTGTTGATGGCTATATTGATGCCGGCACTGAATATGGCTAAGAAACAGGTACGGGGAACTGTTTGTATGGCGGCTCTGAAGCAGTGGGGCCTGTGTTATCAACTGTATGCAGCAGATTATGATTCAAAGCTTCCGTTCTTCATGGGTGGCACTGTCAACACCACCTACATGGAGACGTTGCGACCGTACTATTCCGACATCAATAAGATGCGCACGTGTCCTGCCGCCACTAAAGTCTCGACCGGCAACCCGACCGGTCTTCAAGCTGAAAGCTATTTTGGGTACACGCGTAATGCCTGGCAAATCGATGTGGCGCAGGCAGGGTGGATGGCGGATACCGACTGGGGAATCGGCAGCTTCGGAGAGAATTCCTGGATTCGTGATGTGCTCGACCCAGACGGTGGTCGAGATTCTTCGTATCTCCCAAAGACGTGGGTGACCATAGATACTAAGAATATTAAAGAAACTCCTTTCATTGCAGACGCAAGGTGGAACAACGCCTGGCCGACTAACGCTCATCCAGTGCCCGCAACTATGGCGACCGAGGAGCAAATGTACAACATAGGCAACTGGTCGCAAATAGTATGCTATGTCATGAGACGACACAAAGACGGCGTTAATATCTGCTTCGGTGACGGGACAGTGAGGCACGTGCGGGCCGAGGACCTGTGGACACTGAGATGGAATCGACAATCCAGCCGCAGAGACGTTGGCGATGCTCTTGGCTGGTTGAAGCATTGGTGATGCTCTTGACTGCTCGAAGTCGCAGCTGGCCAAAAATGGAAGATAATTTATTTACAAGTCCCAAGGTCTTACTTTGAGCAGAAAGCTAAGTTACTTGTTGACTTTCATTCTTCTATGATTAATTTCAGGATCTGAACTGAAACTAATCACGTCTAATATTCTTTGGGGTGCCTATTGGTCGTGATACACCTCAAGATGAGTTCACCGTTTAATGCCTTGTCAGGGCTTTTCTTTGTGTTTGCCTGCCATCTTTTATTTTCTCTCTGAAAATATACCTCCCCCCCTAATTGGAGCTACCTGCGTGTTTGATATGAAAAATCGCATTTTATCAATGGTGCTTTGCGGACTAACCTGTTACATTAAAAGGGCTTAAAAATTTTTCAAAAAATTAAGATTCCATCGCAGGTATCTGCGTATTTGGTTGA
>JAUWBX010000011.1 GCA_030609625.1 Phycisphaerae bacterium | reverse complement strand
TCATTTTTGCAAATCAACGGCTCATCAGAGATATTGCCACTGGTCATCACCAGAACTTTTAGCTTCTGTGCAAACAACAGGTAATGCAATGGCGCATAGCAGAGCATAAAACCGTAAGTTCCAACACGCTCTGTCACCGAGGGTGCTATCGATGAGTTTTTTTTCTTTGGCAATAAAACAATAGGACTTTGAGGACCTTTTAAGAGACGCTCGGCTTGTTCGCTCACGATTGCATACTGTTTTATCTTTTCAATACAATCAGCCATCATAGCAAAGGGTTTATGGTCCCTTCTTTTGCGTTCTCGCAGTCTTTTCACCGCCTCGTTGTTAAGCGCATCAACAGCTAAGTGAAATCCGCTGATACCCTTTATTGCTACAATTTTTCCAGCCGAAAGTAAGTGCGCGGTTTCGGCAATTACTTTCTCGGTTTGCATTTCTATTGTTTTTCCTTTGTTGTCTGTCAACCGGATTTCCGGGCCGCACACACCACAGGCAATCGGCTGGGCGTGAAAACGCCGGTCGGTTATATCGCTGTATTGGGCAGCGCATTTATCACACATCTCAAATGCCGACATCGTGGTATTGGTCCTGTCGTAAGGGATGTCTTTGACTATCGAATACCTTGGCCCGCAATTAGTGCAGTTTATAAAGGGGTAGCCGTACCGAAAATCGTTTTTATCTACCATCTCTGTAAGACAATCCCGGCAGATGGCAATATCAGTTGTCACCTGAGACAGGGCCGTTCCCTGCGAATCGCTGGCTTTGATTGTAAATTTGTCTTCTGCTTCGATGACAGCTATATCGATTGTTTCACAGGATTTTATTTCTGCCAATGGAGGCTTCTCAGATTCGGACTGCAGACGGACTAAAAATTCAGCTATTTTTTCTTCTTCGCCTTGTAATTCAATTATTACGCCCTTTGTATCGTTATAGACAAAGCCGGAAAGCCCCAACTGATGGGCTATTCCGTGCACAGCCGGGCGAAAACCAACCCCCTGCACACGTCCTGCCACCAGTATTTTGTGTCTCTTGACCAAATCAATATTCCTAAAAACACAATTCATTAGAAGATTCTGTGTAGAGCTGTATTGTCCAAGGCTCTTGAAACGGAACTATCTTACTTGCGATGGTCTATTTCCACCATTTGGGCACCACAATCAGGACAAAATTTCTGCTCTTGCGACTGCTGAGATTTTGCAATCAATCCGTCTGAGCTTTCCGTAGCCATTATTCGGCCTCCCTTCCAGCTTGTTACTCAGGAAGGCTGCAAGATATTTCTTCAAGTATTAACCTCACTACATCAGCGATACTTTCTCTGACTTTTTCTGAAAGACAAATACTCAGTTCTATTGCCTCTGGCTCTATGCCGATTATGATAATTTCGCAGCCGGCCAACACCGGATATATCTGCTTCAGCAATCCAAGGGCATCTGTAGCTCTTACTTGATGAGAAGATTGCATTTCGATACCTCTGGTTTTCAGCTCATTATAGTCCAGTCTATAGATTTCGCCTGGCTTTCCCCCTGCACGGACAGCATCAATGACAATTATCTTCTGTGGTTTGTTTAGATGGGAAATAAGACTCAACAAATCGCACCCACAGTCAACAACGTCCACATTGGAAGGCATAGGGATTTGGGATAAATTATCTATTACATGTAATCCCACTCCTTCATCACCGAGGAGTCGATTCCCCACACCAGCAATTACGGTATTCCTGTGCGATTTATTTTTTCCCCCTTTCAATGGGAGGGGGCGTTCACTCAAAGTTCACCTCCACCAAGTGGACGGCACAGGATATACAGGGGTCGTAAGCTCTTACCACCATCTCTAACTTCGGAGCTAAGGATTCTTTTGGCTGGTCAATCAGATTCTCAACAGAGACACGAAGGTCTTTTTCGATGTTGGCTAAATTCTGAGCTGTAGGGGTGATGACGTCAGCTTCAGTAAGTCTTCCCTTCTCGTCAAAGCTGTAGTTGTGATAGAGTGTACCCCGTGGTGCCTCAACAGCACCTGTTCCTGTTCCTGCCTGGGTTTTGACTTCCATGGGTTTTTCTTGTTTTATCCCCGCGGTGAGCAACTCATCGATGATTTCCGTTGACCTCTCTATAGAGTAAACTAATTCAACGGCCTGGGCAGCGTTGTTATACAGCATATTATCCAGGTGTGAACTCAGGCCTAACCTTTTCTTAGCTTTTTTAGCTTCCCCGGATAACTTTTCTTCATTTAATGCTATTCTTGCCAGTGCTCCAACTGCGAAAGGCTTATCATTAAACCTACTGTGCTTGGCGTGAGAATGTGCGACAACTTTTTCTTCGCAGAGCTCCTTATACATATTGATATCCCAGGTATCCCCCGTTGATAAGGCTATTTTATCGCCGAAAAGGCTGTATCCAGCCCCATCAGAAGATAGTGCGGCATAGATATTAGGCGATGTGCAAAAATCGGGTACTTGCAAGCCTGACACCAAATCAACAGTAACCAGACTTTGTTTGAGTCCTTTTTTCAGTTGTTCCTTCAGCTCAAGTAACTGTTCTTTGGTCGGTAGTTTTCCGAAACCACCGATTACCGCGTTTACAGAATGAATGGCTCGACCACCTATCGTTTCCTGGATGGTATTACCTAACTTCTTTAGCTCCAAACCCATCTTTACTTCCGCAGGATGGTCGGAGGCTAATGCGATAGCGCTCGGATAGTTCATAAAATCAGGGATGACCAAGCAAAACAAATGCAGGGCATGACTTTCAATATTACCTCCGTGTACTAAAAGCTCTCTTAATAAACGCGTTTGTGAGCTAACCGTGATACCGAAGGCATTCTCAACAGCCATCAAAGAAGCCGCTGTATGTGCTGCAGAACATATGGCACAAATCCGCATCAATATTGGTGCTACTTCATCATATGCCCTGCCAACTACCAGAGGTTCAAAGAAGCGAGGCCCTTCAAAAATATCCATATTAACCTCGGCGACCTTACCATCTTTAATGTTCACGGTAATGCCGCCGTGCCCTTCGACCCGACAGATGTGGTTAATAATTATTGAGTTATGCATTCGTACCTTCCTTAATAGATTCTATCTTCAAAGAGTCGGCTGAAGCAGCAAAGGTTCGCAGCCGGTTCTGGATATCGAGCCATGTAAATCCTTTTTCTTTGAGTAACTTTGCCTCGGAAGCAGCGTTTGCCTCTTCGACAGGTCCACGACAACCCCTGCAGGGCTGACCATAGCTCGGGCAGCGAGCCTTACAGCCGGCTACCGTTAATGGGCCCATACAAAGTTGGCCCTTCTCAAGTAATAAGCAGGGATACTCTGCCATCTTGCACTCTGTGCAGACCGCATAAGTTGGTAGCCGTGGGAGGTCTCCATGCAATAAAGAAGCTACTGCATGTAATAGCTGCTCCTTTTCTATGGGACAACCCGATATAGCCAGGTCAACCTTAACGAAGTTACTTAAAGGCTGAGCACTAATAACGTCAAAGACCTTGCCTTCAGGGCCATATACCTTCCTTTTCATTTCGTCGCGGGGTATTTCATTTTTCATTGCCTGCACGCCGCCCCAGACAGCACAGGTGCCTATGGCGATGAGTAATTTGGCCCTTTCTCTCAGTTTTTTTAACATCTCTACTTCTTTCGGTTGCACTACGCTTCCCTCGACAAAAACAATATCCAGAGGACATTCTTCGTCGTTGCCCGTCATGGCCATAGGAAAGAACTTGATGTCCAGTGCTCCGGCGATATCAAGAAGCTCATCTTCACAATTTAAGATGACCAGCTGGTCACCGGCACAGCCTGTTAATCCGTATATTCCTACCGTTGGTTTCTCCATCAGATTGTCTCCATTATATCATTTCCGGTAAATTTATGGCATCCCAGTAAGTAAATATTGGCCCGTCAAGACATGTATACTTACAACCAATCATGCAGTGACCACATTTGCCAACACCACATTGCATATTTCTTTCCAGTGACATCAGTATCCTGTCTTTTGGAAAATTTCTTTGCAGCAGTTTTTCAAGGACAAACTTGAACATTATTTCGGGACCACAGATGGCAGCGTATGTCTGAGCAGGGTTAATATCGACGTGCTCAAATAGATTGGTGACGACGCCGGTGTAAGCTTTCCACGTCTTGGACTCATCTTTATCCACAGTCAAAAGACATTTCACATCCGCCAGGTCGATAAGATTCAACAGTTCGTACTTAAAGAGCATCTCCTCCGGGTTCCTTGCTCCGTACATCAGGATGACATCCTTAAATTTTGACCTGTTGTCAAGAACGTAATTAAGAAGAGACCTTAAAGGTGCCATACCCAGACCGCCGGCTATGAGCAGGATATTGTTGCCTTCCAGTTGTTCAATGGGGAACCCATTTCCATAAGGTCCCCTGATACCCACCATTGTATTTGGAGCCAACTTAAATAAAGCATCAGTAACATGACCTATCCGCCTTACGCAGAGTTCGATAACTCCCGCGTGGGTAGGAGAAGACGATATCGAAAATGGAGCCTCTCCGGTACCAATGACACTTAGCATGACAAACTGACCTGGCCGATATGTAAAGCTCTTTACCAACTGCTGGTCTTCAAATTGTATTTGGAAGAGTTGATGGTCCTGTATTTGTGGCAGTATCCGAATAATCCTCGCCATCTGAGGCGTATATGGATTTTGGCATCCTGAACAGTCCTTGCGATTAGACACGAGTCTGGCTCCTTAATTTGTTAACAACCTCTACAATATCAATTCCTGCTGGGCAGTAGGCTTTGCACCGTCCACAGCCAACGCAGCTTGGCCTTCCGTACTGAGTTACAAAACCTCTCTGTTTGTGAAAGAATCTGTTCTTAACTCTTGATGATCGCTCGGCCCTGAAGTTATGACCTCCTGCTACCAGAGCATAATCTTTGAACAGGCAGGAGTCCCATCTCCGCTTTCTTTGCCCGCTTTCAGCATCTAAATTGAGCTCATCAAAAACGGCATAACAATAGCAGGTCGGGCAAACCATCGAGCATGTGCCGCAACTCAAGCATTCTTCTCCCACTTCCTCCCAAACTTGGCTTTCGTATTCCAAATCCATAATCCCAGGGAAATCCTGAAGCTGAATTTCTGTCTGAAAACTTTCTCTTCTTTGGATGGACTTGGCTTTATACTTTTCACGATCTTCTTTCTCAACCTCCCGAAACAGCGAATCTGCTGCTGTGACCATATCATCTCCTATACTTGTGCCTACACGGACAAGATAGGAATCATCGATATCAGATAAGAATAGGTCAAAGCCGGAGTCAACGAAGTCGGTTCCGGTAGATCGACAAAAACAAAGTTCATCAGGGGTGCAATCCAAGCCAATAATTAGTGCACGACGTCTCCTTGCAAAATAGTAGCTATCTACATATCTACCGCTAAAAACCATATCAAGTATCTTCAAGCCATGAATATCACAGGGATGAACACCGAAAATGATATATTTCTTATCTTGCTCTTCAACTGGTACCTCATAACCCTTCTGGGCACAAAAATTGAACATGGTCTCTACAGGTTTGAAGAAATATTTCTTTAGCGGCAGAATGGTTCTGTTGCAATTAAGCTCTATCTCGGTTAGTTCTGTTACAGGAGCAAAGACAAAACTTTTCTCGCCTCTTTTGACAGGAGCGTGAATCTGGCCAAAAGAGTTCAAATGGCCAATAAATTCTGCAAGGTTTTTTTTAGGTAATTTCACTATTTTCATTGTTCCGCCTTTGGTAAAAAGATGCTGAAGATAGTTCCTTTGCCAAGTTCGCTGGTTACTTTGATAGAACCGTTATGAGCCCCAATTATTTTCTTTGCTATTGGCAGCCCCAATCCGCTGCCTGTAATGTCACGAGTTTCTTTAGTTTTGACTCTGAAAAACTCGTCGAAGATAAAATGCAAATTTTCCTGAGAAATGCCTGTTCCTGTATCAGACATCTCCACTATTAGGTGTTCGCCGTCCTCTTTCGTATTTATAGTCACCGTCCCACCTTGGCGATTGTACTGTATTGCATTGCTGATAAGGTTTGTGAACACTTGTTTCAAACCTTCTCCATCGCCCTGAGCTCCAGGAAGTCCGTCACAAAAATCCGTCTCCAGGGTAACTTTTTTAGCCTCTGCCAGTGGTTTCAAAAGTTCTATGGTTTCAGAAAGAATAGGACCTAAAGCTACAGGTCCGAAGCTGTTTATTAGCTTACCGGCTTCGATACGTGACATATCAAGCCAATCATCAATGAGTTTTAACAAACCATCGATACGCTTAGTTACCTGTTCTATCAGTTCCTTCTGCTGGCCAGCCCACTTGTCTTCGAACGCAAAACCTTCCAGGATTACATTAAAATACTGCTGAATAGAGATAAGCGGTGAACGCAGTTGATGAGAGACAAGGGTGATAAAATTTTCTCTCATCGTCTCTTTTTCCTGTCGCAGCCGTGCAGACTCAAGGGCAAGTCTTCTTTTTTCTAAACCCCTACCAACAATAATCCTGAGCTGGTCAGGTGTAAATGGTTTGGGGATAAAGTCATAAGCGTTGCGTTTCATTGCTTCCACGGCTGATTCTATGGTTGCATAGCCGGTGATAACTATAGAAACAATGTTCGAGTCAATCTCCGCGATTTTTTCCAAGAGTTCCATTCCACCCATCCCGGGCATCTTGAGGTCAACCAGAACCAAATCGGGTTTTATCTCTCTTACTTTTTGTAAACCGTTATCCCCATCCTCGGCGGTCTCAGTCCGGTATCCGTCTCTATCCAATACCTGACAGCAGGAGTCCCGCATGGATACATCATCATCAATGACCATGATACAATCTCTTTCTTGCATCTTTTTCTCTATTCCTGGAGAAGTTTCTTCACCCGTTTCAGCATATCCTCTGTTTTGACAGGCTTCTCCATATAGTCGTCCGCTTCAAAGTATTCTCCGTCTGTGACAGGCGAGAATTTAAATCCCGTCTCTTTAGTAATAGCCGATACCGCCAATACGGGAATCCTTTTCATTTCAGGGTCATGCTTGAGCTTGTAGCAGATGTCAAAACCATCGGTTAACTTCTCCATCATAATATCAAGGACAATCAGGTCCGGTTTCGTTTCGTAAATTTGCTCCAGGGCCTCTGCCTTATTACCGACGGAGTGCACTTCGTAACCCCTTGGGCTCAGAATTGCTTCTATCGCCTTGACAAAAAGTGGGTCGTCATCAACAACTAAGATTTTTGCGGGCTTATCCATTTTTTTCACCTTCTTAACCTTTCCCAGTTTTTCGAACACATCTCGAACTGCTTGCCTCAACTCTTCTCGGTCAAATGACTTTATGTAATAGTAGAAGATATCCTGCCTTCGTACATTGGCTTCTAATTGGGCAGTATTCTCAGATGCGGTCATAATTATCTCGATTTTAGGGTCAATCGCTTTCAAAATTGAAACTGCCTTAAAGCCTTCCATCTCAGGCAAATCAACATCCATAATAATACAATCAAATTTTACATCGTTGACCCTTTCTGCTGTATCTTTAACACATAGACTTACCTCTACATCATAACCTTCGCCAATAAAGACAGATGATAGCTCTCGAGCCGCCTGGCTATCGGGGTCTACGATTAAAATTCTCTTACTTTCCGCCTTCATTCAAAATCACCGTCTTCTGATTTAGTTTCACAGTCCATCTGGGCTGCAGAGCAGCACAAATATTGCTTTGCTCTACAATCTCCCTAAGCAAGTTGTGTGCCAGATAACAAAACAGCCACTCAAGATTTCCCTAAGTAGCTGATTAAAAGGGAATTATCTAAAGCTCTTGCAAGTATTCCCGGTCTTTTGATAGCTCTTGGCATGGGGTATTTCTCCCCAACGATGGGGAAGGTTGTACCAATGGCCTTTATTCGATTCCGTATCTTTTTAGCTTCACGCGCAGAGTTTTGCGGTCTATTCCCAGAGATTCTGCTGTCTTGCCTTTGTGTCCATTGAATATCTTAAGCGTCCTGGCTATATGCTTTTTTTCCACATCAATAAGACGCTGAGCCTGGCCTGCATCTGACTTTGAAGGTGCCTGGGCAGTTAATCCGTAATATAACAAGTCGGAGGGTTTAATCATATCGTCTTCGGTTAATACGACAGCTCGCTCAATGGCATTCTCCAGCTCTCTGACGTTTCCCGGCCAATCATATTCAACCAGAGCTTTCATGGCTCGAGCTGAAATAGCCTTTATGTTTTTACCTCTTTTTTTGTTATACTTGCTTAAGAAGTGGTTAGCCAGCAGCGGAATATCATTTCTTCTTTGACGCAAAGGAGGAAGTGTAATCGGAACGACACTCAAGCGGTAAAACAGGTCTTCGCGGAAAGTCCCTGCTTTTACGGTTTTCTGCAGGTCCCTGTTTGTGGCGGCAATAATCCGCACATCAATTTTGACAATCTGAGAACTTCCAACTTTTGTGATTTCTCTTTCCTGGAGTACGCGAAGCAGTTTTGTCTGAATATTTGTGCTAACATTGCCAATCTCATCAAAGAAAAGAGTGCCGCCATTTGCCAGCTCAAACCGGCCGTATTTGGTTGCTATGGCGCCCGTAAAGGAGCCCTTAACATGCCCAAATAATTCGCTTTCAAAAAGATTTTCCACTAAACTTCCACAATCTACAGCTACAAACGGCTTGTCTGTCCTGCTGCTGTAGCGATGTATCGCTCTTGCTATAAGTTCTTTGCCGGTACCACTTTCGCCGGTAATAAGAACGGTGGTATCGGTTGGCCCTACCTTTTGTACTAACTTCTCAACCGCCTTCATCATTTTGCTGCGACCTAAAATTACATCAGGGCCGAGACTTGCTTTCAACTCATCTCGCAGCAGAACATTTTCAAGGGCAAGGGTTCTCTTATCTAATGCTCGTTTAACTATTACCCTGAGACTATCGGGTGTGAAAGGTTTAGGGATAAAATCGTATGCCCCTCTTTTCATGGCCTCGACGGCGAATTCCACAGTTGCATACCCCGTAATAACAATGACCATAGCTTCAGGGTCACTGTCTTTTATCTCCTTTAATACCTCCATACCACTTAAACCGGGCATTTTCAGGTCAAGGATGATTAGGCCAAAGGATTCTTTGGCCAGCATAGCCAGCCCCTTCAACCCGTCCTCGGCCACTTCTACCCTGTTCCCATCTCGTGAGAGCGCCTGCCGACACGAATCTCGCATTGTTGCCTCATCATCAACTACCAGGATGTTAGCTTTTTTAGCCACTTAGTCACCCTCTCGCTTTAGAGGTAATCTGATAATAAAGCTGGTTCCTTTACCATATTCACTTTTCACTTCTATGGTCCCCTCATGTCTGGCAATGATACCGTGACTCACAGCCAGTCCCAGCCCGTGCCCTACTTCTTTGGTTGTAAAGAACGGGTCAAATATTTTCTTGCGATTTTCCGTCGAGATGCCGCAACCTGTATCAGTGAACTCAATTTCGATATGCTCATTATCATGTGACATTCTGGCTGCAACTGTCAATTCTCCTTTGCCTTCCATTGCTTCAGTAGCATTTAGAATAATATTCGCAAATACCTGTTGTATCTGACCGGCATCCATCAGAATTTTCGGCAGAGAAGGAAGACTACGGCTTATTTTAACATTTTGAAATAATGCCTGATTCTTGACTAAATCTAATGTCCGCTCCAAAATCTCATTTACATCTGACTGTTCTATCTTAGGTTCAGTCTGACGGGCAAAATCCAACAGTCCCTTTACAATATCCTTACACCGGGTAGTCTCCGTGATGGCTTTTTCCAGATTTGTACGCAGAACATTCTTTTCGTCCAAATCTTCTAATGCCAAATGAACATACATCAGAATCCCTCCAAGGGGATTGTTGATTTCGTGGGCAACTCCAGCAGCCAATTGCCCCAACGTAGCCAGCCTTTCTGATTTCATTATCTGTTGGCTGGTATATTCCTTTAGTTTGTTATCTCTTTCTTTTAGTGAGGAAGCCATAGAGTTGAACGTTTCCGCAAGCTTTGCGATATCGCCTTTTCTGGTAGTTTTGATCTGATAATCAAGATCACCTTTTGCCCACCGGCCGGATGCAAATACTAAACGTTTAATCGGCTGCAATATTCCCTTAGCGAGAAAACTGGAAACAACCAGAGCCATAATCATTCCTGTGAGCGTTATTCCTGAAAACATTGCGATGGCTCTGTTCCGCATATCCATAAATTTCTCTTCTAAAATTCCGACGTAAAGCACACCAATTATCTTTCCCTCGATGTTCTTTATTGGTTCATAAGCGGCAATATACCAGTTATTCACTACAAATGCCCTGTCTATCCAGGGCAACCCTTTTTCCAGCACCTGCTCATATACCTCTTCAGATACGCGAGTACCAATAGCACGGCTTCCGTCCTCTTGCTTAACATTGGTGGAAATACGCAGGTCCCCCTGAAAGATAGTTGCTGTACCAATATCCTTACCCTTATATTTAACTTCCTGATAGACGATTTCTTTTACCCTATCAACAATCTCATAGTTTCGATTAAGTAAATTGCCGCCGTATAGTACACCAATCAAGTTACCATCATACCCGAAAACAGGTGCAGCGGCTTTTACGCACATTGCTGAAGTCTGCTCATTTTCCAGGGTTGGCTTTGCTTTCGGAGTAGGTATAAATTTTATATAGGCCTGCTCGGTTATATCCGTTCCTTCTTTTACCAGTTCGGCTCTGGGCACGATCACTGTTGCACCAATTACCTGCGTACCCGATAATACCCGGCTCACAAGCTCATCATGTGCTTGACTGTCACCGTAAACAGACAGATTTCGTGACCTGACGATGACCTGCCCGTTTTCGTCCGTAAGGGTTAATATATCCAGAGATTCGGCCTTTCTTATCTCCTCGAGATGCCTTTTTAGCGTTTCTATATCCTTATCTAAAAAAGCATTCTTTATAAAGAATCTCCGGGCGGTAAAACGCAACAGGGCTTTAATTCCTTGAATTTCATTTTGATATATGTGCCTGGCAGAATTCAGGTCGATTCTCACTTTGTCCTGAGCCTGACTGATTATACCTGTGCCGATTAAACGTATAGCTACTGCCGTAGCAACCAGGCCGCATATAATAATCACAGCCAGAAAACTTATAATTAATTTTGCCCTTAATGAGATTTTCATAGAATTTCCTGAAAACCTGGAAGATTCATCATAAACCACGCCTTTTTCAAGAAGACAGTGCTTTATGTGTCTTTTATTCAAACCTGTATATCTTAATAAAAATCCAACAATATGCAAGCCCGCATACAGTGAACCTGTGATGCCTATGGATGATAAAAAGGCAGGCCGTTCTGACCGCTGGAAGCCAATGGGGCAAGTTCTGTGTCTTTTCGTGTAATGACACACTTGGGCACAGAAAAAGAATCACTGTCACCTGGTGATATCGACTCTAAACCAAACGCGCCCGGCAGGACTCGAACCTGCAACCTTCGGATTCGAAGTCCGCGACTCTATCCAATTGAGCTACGGGCGCCGAAAATTCTAACTGTTTGTAGTATAACAACTTGCTATATATCTTGTCAACTCTTGAAGTAGCAAAAATGGTCAAAATCAACAAATGGTGTCAGTTTGCAGAAGCTTTAGCCAAAATACTGTTTACCACCTTGTTTGCAGAAACTATATCTTCAGACCGTACAGTCAAGTAGTATTTCCTTGTAGTAGAGATATCAGAATGTCCGGCAAGTTGTTGAACTACTTGGATCGGTAACTGGCTGGCCCAGTTGGTAATCGCGGAGCGGCATTCCAGGTTTCATTGTCAATTTCCCAATACTTAACGTTATAGGGCTCCGGATGGCCATTGGCAGCACGCTGTCATCCCCGTAATCTATCAGGCGATTATTGTATTCCTAATGGATTCCAAATCCATATGGAATAGGCTGGTTGGCATGGAATAGACTGGCTGGCGGTACAAACTTGCCGCCAACCAGTCCATGAGTCTTAATCACACGATGTGCCCTCTCACAAGGGCACATCGTCGTTGTAAAACAATACTTTATATTAGTTGCCCGCGAGGAAAAGGACCTCACTCGCAGTCAACGCCCTGTTGTAGATACCAAATTCAGCAATCGTTCCGGCCCATTCACCATCAACGCTATAAACGCCCTTGCCCAGATAAACAAAGTCGTTGCTTAAACCGCTGATGGTCGTCCCGTTCATAGCTGCCGTACCCTGCAACGCACCGTCAATGTAGTAAGCCAGCTCACCGGATCCATCGGCCGCCGGATCACTAATGGTCAAAACATAATGATGCTCCAATCCATCGTTCAGTTCCGGGCCGTTTACGCCGACTTCGTCTTCCCACGGGGCGTCTTGGTCGGGCGTATTGGCTATCTCGGCCCTGGAAACGTCATCGCCGCGCGTGGTCGCGATGGCAAGGTAATCCTGCCCAAATCCATTGCCCCAGGTGCCTCCGAACGAAGCCGTCATGGAAAAGCTCTGGTTTTCCGTACCCTGCGTGGACCACAACTCCAGCGTCAGCCCGGTGGTATATGTGTTGATAGCAGTGGTAGCGCCGTCCATCTCCATCCAGTCATCGACGCCATCCAGGACCAGCAAGCCATCAACCACGGTTGCATCGCCCATCAAGGTTCCGTGGGCCTGCCCTACGCTGTCGTTAGCCGTACCGTCTTCAAAGGTGTACTGATGAACCAGGTTGTCAGTACCGGGATCTATCGGCAATACCACCGTGCTGAACGTCATGATGTCACTGGCCCAGGTTGTAGGTATGCCCGCATCGTTGACCTCCACGACCTGCCAGTAGTAGGTGCTATTCAACTCGACCGTGGCCAGATAACTGGTCTCTTCCAGGTCCAACATAACGAGCAGGTCCATGGCATTCGGCTCAGTTCCCAGATAGACCTCATGGGTAACAGCTTCACGGCCCGCCACCCAGCTTAACTCGACCTCGGTACCCAAATCGCGGGTGCCATCATCTGGACTCGACTCAGTGGGCCTGACCGGAACGGTGTAGAAGCGGACTTCACTGAGACCGTATTGCGGGGCCATGAAGGGGCTCCTGTTGCTGTTAATATCCAGGAGGACTACCTGCGCTGCAATATTCAACTCCACGGAAACACCTTCATAGGTATCGCTGGCCGTAGCCTGCTCCAATGTGATATTTTCCAGGACCATCCAGTTCGTCCCGTCCATCGAATACACGATGTTGACATCATTGATGCCCATACCAAACAGTGTTTCCAGGCTGTTGTTGTAGTTCCAGACTTGCATTCTATGCAGCTTATAGGCCTGGTCAAACTCATACTGAATCCAGGGATCGGTATCGTCCATAGCGCTCAACCACATATCCGTTTCAAGCATGGAGTGTTGACCCTTGGGATTCAGGCCGGAGCCGTTGATGGTATTCTCGGGACCCATGGTGTTCGGATCATTTGTACTGGAAGCGGTCGCCGTGACATGGACACTACCGAGAGGATACGATTCCGGAACGACTCCGATCGGGATCTCGTCCGGACCTGCGGCATAATTGGCTAAAATCTCCTGAGCTGTCAGGGGTGCCCCATAAATCCGGAATTCATT
>JAUWBX010000380.1 GCA_030609625.1 Phycisphaerae bacterium | reverse complement strand
ACTAAGGCAAGGTCGCCTATCAAATCAACAATCTTATGCCTGACACATTCGTTGGGAAATCGGTAACTGTTCTTAATAGGTCCGTCTGAGTTGATGACCAGAATATCTCGGAGGCTAATATGTGTTCCTATTCCACGGGTTTGAAACTGCTTGGCTTCGGCCTCGAGCAAAAAAGTTCGGGCCGGTGCCAGATGTTTCTCAAAATTCTCCGGCGTAAGCTGACAACTGAAAATCTGCCTGCCGATACCCGTGTGCCCGCCGTAATCCAAATCGTAAGTCAGACTTAACCCGTCATCATAATACGGCAGCGCGTAAACGCAGGCATCACCCGCAGTAATAGTAATAGGCTTCTTGATAACAAATTCTTTCCGGTTAACGTCCTGCTCAACAACCCCGGCACGTTTGAGGACCTTGAAATACTCGGCACAACTGCAGTCAGGAGCTGGTAACTCAGGGCCGTCAACTTCTACGACCACATTGTCAATCTCAAGCGCATTGACCGTAGCAAGACAATGTTCGATGGTTTCTATACTCACAGAACCTTTTTTTATCGTCGTGCGGCGACTGCGCTCGGCAAGGTTGGACGCAACAGCACTAATTCGCACCAGCCCAGGGACATCCGTCCGGACGAAGGTTACACCGGAATCCGCAGGAGCAGGCCGAAAAACAAGTTTCGTTTCCTCACCTCCGAACAAGCCGCGACCGTGTATCCTGCCTTCACTCTTTATCGTCTTCTGCAGCTTCAAGTTTTTCTACCCTCTTGATTAGTTGCTTTAACAGCTTTGCCATCTTCGGCAGACGCCTCAACAAACCGAATATCCGGAATGACTCTCTCTTCTCGAGCGCCGGGCTGCCCATAAATTGTTGTCCGGCTGCTATGCTGTGGCTAAGACCGGATTGAGCACCAATCATTGCGCCATCACCTATTTCTATATTATCCACCAGGCCAACCTGGCCGCCTAACACAACGCCGTCACCAAGCTTGCAACTGCCGGAAATACCGGTCTGGGACACTATCAGGCAGCACTTGCCGATTTTCACATTATGAGCGATTTGAACAAGGTTATCTATCTTTGTACCGGCTCCTATTATGGTATTGCCAAACTTGGCCCTGTCAATGCAGCAATTGGCTCCTATCTCGACAAAGTCTTCAATTACAACACCGCCGTTGTGCGGTATAAGTCTGTGGGAACCGTCGATAAATGAATACCCAAAACCGGTCGAGCCGACCGTGCTGTTCGCCTGAATCACCACGTTGTTACCTAAACGGCAGTTGTGATGAATAACAACATTGCTGTCGAGCCGGCAATTCTTACCCAGTTTTGAATTCTCGCCTATTTTGCACCCGCTGGCGATTACGCTGTTTGGGCCGATTTCAACCCCATCCTCAATCACTACGCCGGCACCAACAGACACACCTTCACTTAGCTTGACATTCTGGGCGAGCTTAGCGGTCGGGTCAATACCTGCGGTTACGGCTTTTAGCTTAGGTGTAAAAATGTTCAAGGCTTCTATTAAAGCGGCATTGACATTCTTGACAATTAGTTGCGGCTTGTCTAAACCGTCGAGACGTTCGGTAACAATAACTGCACCTGCACGGGAACCTTCAAGCGATGCCTTATGTTTATCGTCTGAGACGAAAGTAACTTCACTCTCATCGGCCGTCTCAACCGGGCCCACAGCGCTTATACGTGGCACGGCCATCTTGGCCGTGTCTTCACGGGCTGGAAGCCCGTGCCACAACTCGGCATCAAGCCGCTTAGCTAATTGTGCTATCGTCAACCTCATTCCAAATCAAACACCAAAATGCAAATATCAGAATATAAAAATACGATTACTTAGTCAATGGCAAACAGTAACCAATAACCATTTACCAATAACCAATGCACTTTAAATTCCAAATTTTGATTGTATTTTATCCAGCCGAGCTACTACCTCATTGGTAAGGTTCACACATCCGTCACTATAAAGCACTTTGTGGGTGCTGAGAGTCATCATAAGCTCGTCATATCTTTGGATAGGAAATTCAGGTTCATCCGCTCCAAGCACCAAACCCAGACCCTTTTCAGCGGCCAGCTCTTTGGTTATCCGCAGGATTTCTTTATAAAGGCCTTGTGTCCATTGCAGCTCTCTTAACACTCTCCGACGGGGGTTGAACTCCTGTAGGGCCTTTAGTTCGCCTTGTTTTTGCAGCAGCTCCCTATATCGTGCCAGATAGTCATTGCTGCCGGGCTTAAAGGCCTTAAGGCCGGCTGCCAATGCCGGGATCTCTTTAGAGAGTCTTTCCTCCTCTATATTCATTTTTTCATTTTCGGCAATCGCGATTTCCCTGTACTTCACCGTTGCCTTACAATTACGCAAGGCACGCCCAATACTGACTATCCCAATATTCAAAGCCGGTTCATTGGCTTTCGGCCCCGCTGCGGCCTCGGCCTTCGCCGAGGTGAGCTGAGTCTGGCTGTCCCGATTGCCGCCATCGGGATAGCCCATTGCCAAAATAACCACACCCGCCAAACAACCTAAAAACATCGTCTTGGCCTTCATAAAGTACCCTTTCCAGATTTATGCCCTGATTGATAATTCAATAATCGATATCGAAGATCCCGACCCATCGGGAATCAATAGTCAATTTAAAACAGTCCTCTCATGGAGAAACTGAAAACCCGCGTTTCGTCCTCGTCGTCCTTCATAAACGGCACGGCAAACTCAAACCTCATCGGCATAGGCCCGGACCATTGTGGTATTAGTATTTGTATGCCTGTCCCAACCGCAGCGCGGTAGTTGCCTGTATCTATCGCTCCGCTGTCCACGAAAAACAACGCCGCGAAATTGTCGCTTATCAAGGGAACGCTCACCTCTGCGTTGGCTAAAAATATCCAGTCACTGCCTATCGGGTCCTCACGTTGTGGTATGGCCCCGACAGGGAGATTTGCCTGCAGACCTCTCGTACTCACGCCTCGATAATCAAAACCTCTGATACCATAAACGCCCGTACCGCCACCGTAAAACTTCTCGAAAGGTGGTGCATAACTTAACGTTGTTGCTGCAAGCAGCTTCATTGCCAGAACAGTTTTCCGCTCAACCAAATCCTCATAAAGAGTTCTGTATCCTACACAGCTCCCTTTCAATATCCCGAAAGTCTCGTCACCGGTGACCTGCTCGTAATCAACATTAAAAGTATAGCCCTTGCTCGGATTAAATCTGTCGTCCCTCAAATCTCTTCCGATGCCAAGTCTAACTCCGGTAAGGAAAGTATAGCCTTCAACATCTTTTATCTCCTTCGGCGCATATAAATAAACACTGTCAACGTTAACATTTTCAACTCTAAAGCCAACACTCCTTCGCCAATTATCCTTGTATCGTTTCTCGAATCCTACATATCCTTTTGTCCTGCCTTCGTCGTATAGTCTGTGGCCACCGCTTCTTTCCATTTCTCTCTCCCAGCTTGAGCCCCTCACATTAAGTAACAGGGGTTTGTCCTGAAAGTATGGCTCGCTGAAAGTGACCGAATACTGGCTGACACGAGTCCCCGGCTCCAGAGCAAGCCTCAAACTCTGCCCCGCACCTTTGAAGGCCTTGCCGGTGACGAATTCTCCGAAGCTCT
>JAUWBX010000229.1 GCA_030609625.1 Phycisphaerae bacterium | reverse complement strand
ATCCAAAAAAAACTATACTAATCTCAAAATCTGTTTTGTCAAATGATTTTCGCTTGCCAGCCCAAGCGGGCTGCTATTTAGTTCCTGTTGCGGAAACAGTATTTGTCATTCCCGCCCCGCATCAAAGTGCGGGGTAAACTCCAGCGGGAATCCAGTTTTTCGCTCTGGACCCCTGCTTTCGCAGGGGTGACATCGTCGATTTTCGTTTTCCGCAACACATACTAATTAACTACTCAATACTCACTACTCACCAATTAGCTTCTTACCATTTCTGGTAATCCTGCGAAAGACTGCATCAAGCCCGCACTGGTATTTCTCCTTCAACTGGCCCGGCGTTGAATCCACGAGTATTCGGCCTTTGGCAATGATTATCGTCCTCGAGCAAACCGCCTCCACTTCTTCGAGGATGTGAGTCGAGATGATAATGCACTTGTTTTTTGCCATTTTACTGATAAGTTTTCTGACCTCATATTTTTGATTAGGGTCCAGCCCGTCAGTGGGTTCATCGAGAATCAGCACATCCGGGTCGTGAATTAACGCCTGAGCCAATCCCACTCGCCGTTTATATCCTTTTGACAGCGTCTCAATCGTCTGATGATATACAGACTCAACAGAACACATGGGGACTATCCGGTCAAGAGCCTGTTTGCGCTCTTTGCCCTTAATCTGTCTGACATCGCAAATAAAGTTCAAAAAGCTCCCCACCGTCATTTCGTTATACGCAGGCACATTCTCCGCTAAATATCCAATTGTCCGCCTGACCTCGATAGGATTCTTCAAAATATCATACCCGCGTATAGTAGCTGTCCCGCTGTCAGGCCGCAGAAAACACGCCAACATTCTCATCGCCGTGCTCTTGCCGGCACCGTTAGGCCCAAGAAGACCCAGGACCTGACCCTTTTCAACACTGAACGATATACCGTCAACAGCGACAACCGGGCCGAAACTACGCCGAAGTTCTTTGACCTCTATCATATTTACCCCGTTAGAAATATTATTTTGAAATATCGTTTTTTTTACTAATATCGTCTATTAGCTCCCGTTAGAGTAAAGTTTCTAATTGGGTCAATCTCCACAAACCCAAATCAAATTACACCCCGCAACCTGATTTCCCTTACGGGGTTTGTATAAATTTACCCAAAATCTCTTGACAGTCAATACCCTTGATAAGATTATTTTGTTCGGAACATTTAACTATTGCCGTTTCCAATAAATAAGTTTAACTTTTTGATTCGCCTTCGGCGAAGCTGTTTAAACAGATTCCTCCACTTCGGCACGACAAAGTCGTGCCTACGGTCGGAATGACAGTACGTATAGAATGTTACACTAACTTTTTAGAAACGGCAACAGGAACTAACCAAAAGAAGACTTAGTACTTATGAGTCAAGTTGCTAAAGTAAAATTTGTCGATTACAGAACCAGCATAGCCAGGGCACTTGATTTAATTGGCGCAGGGGCTCGGCTGCCCCAGCATGGGCTTATCATTATCAAGCCAAACCTGACAAATTCTTCACCGCCGCCGGTTACAACCAGCGTCGATGCTGCCGAAGCGACATACAACTACTGCAAAGCTCACACAAAGGCCGAAATCGTAATAGGCGAGGGCTGCGGAACAGGAAAAACTCCGGACATTTTCGATACGCTTGGATACACAGACCTGGCCAATAAATACAGCCTGAAACTAATCGACTTCAACGAAGCCGAAACAATCGAACTCAAAAATAGTAATGCCCTGCAATTAAGGCAGTTTTTAATGCCTAAGATTGTGCAGCAGGCATTCGTGATATCCCTGCCCGTGCTAAAGGACCATAGCTTCACAAAAACCACGATTGCAATGAAAAATATGTTTGGCATCGCCCCGGGTAAGTTCTATTCGGGTTCCTGGAACAAATCGAAGCTGCACAGTCCCTCAGCGGACAAGTCTGTTGTGGATGTCTGCTTATATAAAAAGCCTGACCTCTCGGTAGTTGATGCCTCTGTCGCCCTGAAAGGAATGCACCTTGCCGGAAGGCACAAGAATATAGGTCTTATCCTGGCCGGCTTTGACCCCGTCGCCGTCGATACTCTCGGCAGCAAACTGCTCGGCCACAACCCCAAAAAGTTGGACTACCTGACACTGGCCAACGGCCGGCTCGGCTCTATGGACGACATCGAAATAATAAATGGTTAATTGGTTAAACGGTCAAGGACGGTTCTGCGGTAATCACCTTTTCCGATTCTCAATTCTGTGAGATTGTAATTTCCCGTTTGAATCCTTTGTGTCAGATATGCTGTGCGGTTTTCAGGAGGTGGGTGGCTTGAAAGAAATTCAACCGTTCTAACCTTTTGTTCATTTTCGAGCATCTGCATGGTCTCAACCATTCCATAGGGATTATATCCGGCTGCAACCATATAATCCAGGCCGCCTAAATCAGCCTCCCGTTCGTCCTTTCTGCTGTATCGGAGGCTAATAATTTGCTGTGTCAACTGTGCTGCTGTCAAAACGCCTCTCGATGTTTCTCCAGAAGTTACGGCGGACAGCAAAAGACTTAATCCAATCTGACTGCTCATAGCATTGGCGGTGTCTCGTGCAACGACGTGGACTGTTTCATGGGCCAGTATTGCCGCTAATTGTGCCTCGGTCTGGAGCTTCTCAAGCATTCCCTTAGTGATGAAGATATACCCGCCGGGTAAAGCAAATGCATTGAGCGAATCGTCCTTTAACGCGACGAAATGATATTCCCAGTCGGACCTGTGGCTGATGCGAGCGATTCTTTGGCCTACACTGTCGATATAGTTTTGCAAAGCCGGATTGTCGATTTTGCCGCCCAATTCCTTTTCTACTTCAGGAGCATATTTGCGACCTATCTCGATGTCCTGGCTTTCCGAAAGCAGCATCAGCTCCTCTTCGCCGGTTATCGGATTGATTGCACAGCCGATGAACAGACAAGAGGTAAGGCTTAATATTAGCAGCCTGATTTTTCCTGACATAATAATTCTCACAATTATGAGAAGTTCTGTTTGAAAATCTCAACTGTATCTATTATAAGTTTCGTTTACTCTATATGGTAGTAAAAACTATGGCTGAGCAAAAATCCTGTCAAGACTGTATGCAAAAGCACGACTGCCAAAAGGTTTACCAGCAGTTGGGGGATATTAAAGGCCCTTCGGTGGTAGTTAAAGTTATCGTTGCTTTTTTACTGCCTCTTGTGGTTTTTATTGTTACTTTGGCTATATTCGATAAAATTTTATCAGGATTCGAAATGACAGCGGATTTGCAGGCGGTTTTTAGTGTGGCGGCGAGTCTGTTGATAACATTTATTTGCATATTGATTGTGAGAGTGGTAAACAGACGAATTAGTGGATTAGAGAATTAGTGATACCAATTCCATTTAAAAATTGCCGAAAGAATTGAACATAATACTAATTGAAAGGCCCTGGATTCCTGCTTTCGCAGGAATGACAAGTTGAGTTAATCGGCAATCAATAACTAAAATTGGTATGAATTAGTGATTAGGGTATCGGGATATCAGGAAATCAGGGTGCAGGAGAACAGGAGAACAGGATATCAGATAAGAGAATAGAGAACAGAGGACGGAAGACGGAAGAGAGATGATGGACGAAAGAATATCGAGTTCCGAACAAGAAATATGAAATATGTTGGTACAAAAGGTAGATTTTCTTTTCCCGGGGGAATACACCCTCTGGAGAAAAAGGACCTTACATGTGAAGTCCAGATACAGCAGGGGCCTGCTGTCAAAGAAGTTGCGGTAATGCTAAGCCAGCATATTGGAGCCGTTTGCCAGCCTCTGAATAGAAAAGGAGATGCTGTCCAGGCTGGGCAGAAAATCGGCGATTGCGATGCATTTGTTTCGGCGCCGGTTCATTCGCCTATCACCGGCAAAGTAAAAGAAATCGCCCTGCGGTCCCACGCGGTTCTTGGCCGAAGCTTGGCGATAGTTATAGAGGCATTTTCCTACAGTCCGACAAGGCGGTCGTACTTTAAGTTAAAGGATGATTTCGATGAGAAGAACTACTCGGCGGGACAGATATGCGAAGCTGTGCGTCAGGCCGGTATCGTCGGTATGGGCGGGGCCGGGTTCCCGACGAGGGTGAAGATAGAACCAAATCCTCGATTGCCCAAAGAGACACTGATTATCAATGGTTGTGAGTGTGAGCCGTATATCACCTGCGATTATCGTATTATGCTTGAGTGGACCAGCCAAATCATTGCTGGTATCAAACTTGCGCGAAAGGCATCCGGCTGTTCACAGGTCTTTATCGCCATTGAAGATAACAAGCCCAAAGCGATAGAGGTTATGAATAGAGCATTGGAGAGCTTCGCAAATAGCGATAGTATCAAAGTTGTTCCGGTCAAGACGAAATATCCACAGGGTGGTGAAAGACAGCTTATAAAAGCGATTCTTAAAAAAGATGTTCCTACAGGCGGCATTCCACCAATGATAGGGGTGGTGGTGCTTAACGTTGCAACTGCTGCGGCAATTGCCGAGGCGGTCATTTCCGATTTGCCGCTGACGCACAGGGTTGTAACCGTTACGGGAGAGGCGATTGCCAAGCCGGGCAATTACTATGTTCCGATAGGAACGTCAGTCGAGGACTTAATAGAATTTTGCGGAGGTGTTACTAATAAATCCGCAAAGGTAATCCTCGGCGGTCCAATGATGGGGATAGCAATTGCCGATTTGAAGACGCCTATTACGAAAGCGACCAATGCGATAACCGTATTAACAAAAGAACAGATAGGCAGGGCTAAATTTGCAAGGCGCCAAACCGCTTGTATTCGCTGCGGCAGGTGCCTGCTGGTTTGTCCTGAGAACTTGAACCCTACGAAAATCGCCCATGCTGTGAAATATAATCTCTTGGATGTAGCGGAAAGATATTATATGAGTGCGTGTATGGAGTGCGGCTGCTGCAGTTACGTCTGCCCGGCTAATATCGAGCTGACGGGATATATTAAGACAGGCAAGAGCTTTCTTGCCAGGCAAAAGAAGAAAGTACCGGGGTAAGTAAGTGTAAAGTGCCT
>JAUWBX010000161.1 GCA_030609625.1 Phycisphaerae bacterium | reverse complement strand
GGTTAGCCTTTGGCCAGGCTGGATTGTCCAGCTTGCTCACATCAGCTTCGCTTGGCGCACCCATAATAATTCCTTCCTTCATACTATTCTCACAGTCCTTATGTCATTCCCGCAGCGGTAATTCATATTTTTTTCTATAGCTAAATGCTATTGGCCGGCTAATTTTAGCGGAAATCTCATCAATTGCACGCACTTTTCCTTTTTTCGCAAGTTTCCAAAGCTGCCAAAACCACAAATGCCAAAAAAAAATTTCAAATTTTTAAATTTTTACTTGAACTATTATGGGCATATGCCCATAATATATATAGAAAGCCCTAAGTGCCGGATAGGGACCGATAACGCCAAAAGAACTTGCGCTAAATGGAAATAAGGAGATTTGTTGTCTATGAGAACTTATTTTGACTGTATTCCGTGTTTTGTTCGACAAGTGCTTGATTCGGTGAGGATGACAACGGACGACGAGCAGATTCAGGAAAAGGTTTTACGCGAGGCCCTATATCTGGGCAGCAAGATGGACCTGAGCCAGAGTCCGCCGGCCATGGCCCAAAAAATACACCGGTTTATTCGTGAAATAACCGGCGTCAAGGACCCATATCTGGAAGTGAAGAATCGTTTTAACAAGCTGGGCCTTCAGATGTATCCCGAATTAAAACAGCAAGTCGAAACCTCTGCAGACCCATTGGAAACAGCAGTTCGGTTAGCTATTGCAGGCAATATTATTGACTTTGGCGTTAATTCCGTAATAGAGCAAAGTCAGGTCGAAAAAGCAATTGCTGAGTCGTTGACAGAGCCGTTGGATATGGAGGCCATGGAGGAGTTCAGAGACGCGACGTCGCAAGCGGAAGATATTCTTTACCTTGGTGACAACGCCGGTGAAATCGTCTTCGACCGTTTACTGATTGAACAGTTACCTTACGAGAAAATAACTTTTGCCGTTAAAGGCGGCCCCATTCTAAATGATGCAACGATAGAAGACGCCCAGATAGTCGGCTTAACTGATATTGTTAATGTTATCGATAATGGCTCAGATGCGCCCGGCACTATACTGGAGAGCTGTTCGGAGGTTTTTCGTCGTCGATTTGATAAGTCGGATTTGATTATTGCCAAGGGCCAGGGCAATTTTGAGACCCTATGCGATGTTGATAAAAATTTAATTTTTATGTTGAAACCAAAATGTGTAGTTCTTGCCCGGCATCTGGGCTGTGAAATCGGTAGTTTGGTACTGGCAAGGGCAAATCATAGTGAATTTATAGAAAGGAGCTGACGTTATGCCAAGAGGAGATGGAACAGGACCGGCCGGCCAAGGTCCGATGACCGGGCGAGGTCTTGGGTTTTGTGTTTTGACAACTTCACAAGAAAACCCGGGCCAGGTAAAAGGTTTTGCGGGATTGCAAGGTGTGCCCGTTGGTCAAATAAGTGGTGCAGGTTCGTATGGTTATGGTGCTCCCTATCCAGTGCCTTATGCCGGCTGGGGCAATCCGTGGCTTCGCAGAGGTTTCGGTTTTGGCCGAGGCTTCGGTCGGGGCCGGGGCCGCGGTCGCGGCAGAGGCAGATTTGGTTATTGGTAGCAGATTCAAATTAGCAGTTAGTTGAAGAAAGGGTGGATATTGTGCCGAGAGGTAATGGTACAGGGCCTACCGGCCAGGGTCCCGGTACAGGCCGGGGTATGGGGTCGAGGCCAAGGTAGAGGCAGAATGGGCGGACCATTTGCGGCAGGGCCGGGCGGAAGTTGTGTATGCCCGAACTGCAGGCAGAAAATTGCTCATGTTGCAGGACAGCCTTGTAATGCAAAAAGCTGTCTTAAATGTGGCACGAAAATGACAAGAGGTTAACATCTTTAATAGATAGGCAGAAAGAAAGGCATTATGGAAAAAAGGCTCTATAAAAGCAGACGCGAAATTTTAAAGTTAACAGGTGTAGGTTTACTAAGTACCCTGGTGATTAAGAAAACTGAAGGCGCAGAGACATATAAGGGAGAGTTTAAGCCATTCGATGAAAAAACTCAAATTGATATTAGAAAGGCAATAGTAGAAAAGACGTATGAAATTGGTCATAAGTATGAAAAAACACATGGGGGCTGTTGCAGGTGTACAGTTGCCGCTCTCCAAGATGCTGTTGAGTTTATTCCAAAAAATAAAGATGTGTTCAGAACAGCTTGTTGTTTAGATGGCGGAGCAACTCCAACTAAAATAGCAAATTGCGGTGCATTTACAGGTTCAGGGATAATTATTGGCTATTTATGTGGAACAAATGCATTCGGAAATACAAGTTTATCCCATAAATTAATTCGTGAGGTATATGAAAAGTTTAAAGCATCATATGGAAGTGTCTTATGTAAGGATGTTAAGGAAAAAGGGAAAGGTAATTGTCCAGAAATAGTGGGAATGGCAGCCAAGTGGACTATTGAGATAATACTGAGGCAGTTTACCAACTATAGTAAAGAACCGATAGAAAAATAGGAAGTCTGGAAGTGATTAAAAAAGAGGTTTTTTTGAAAGGAGGTTGAAAAATGCAGGGAATGATGAATTTATTTAGTAAAGATGGGAAGATAGGGAGATGGATGGTAAAGAGGCCGATTTCAATTTTGGTTTATGCGGCGCTGATAGCTCTTGTGGCAGCAGGAGCATTGGGTGTAGCTGGAACAAACCAGAAGATTAAGGTAATGTTCCTGCGCGGTGGTGGGGTTCACGATTGGAAAAACAATCCGCCTATTCTTAAAGCGGTAATGGAGCAAACCAATGACTTTGAGGTAACCTTTACCGAAAATCTGGATGACCTGAAGGAACGTATCAAGGACTTTGATATTATAGCGGTCTATACGACCGGGATGGCACTTGCGAAGGAGCAAGAAAAAGGATTATGCGACTTCATCGAGAAAGGCGGCGGATTTGTGGGTATTCATAGTGCCAGCGACTCATTCAAAAACGCCGACCGCTACTGGGAAATGGTTGGTGGTCGTTTCGCGGGACATGGAGGTGGCAAATACACTGTATATATCTACGACCACGACCATCCCATCACCAAGGGGCTGAAGGATTTCGAGATTGAAGATGAGACTTACTGTCATAACTACCACCGTAATGCGCAGATGCGTTCGTTGACCCGAATGAATCGCGGTAACGAAAGGCAGTCGATGAGTTGGGTATCGCATTATGGTAAAGGAAGGGTCTTCTATACCGGCAATGGTCACGGCCGCCAGGCGTGGAGCAATCCACACTTCCAGCGGCTTGTAGTTCGCGCAATGTACTGGGCAGCCGGTCGCAAAGTCAAAAACCCGCCGAATGTGCAATATTAATATGATGGGCTGACATATTTGGCTCGTTGAGCTGGCTCAAACAAAAGTAAGGAGAAAGACAAATGAAAAGGTTAATCGTAGTTTGTATGCTGGTTGGGATTGTTGTGATGGCGGTTGATGCCTTAGCAGCGGCGCCCCAGAGTGCCCGAAATCCTGAGCTTAGATTCGTAAGCATTTTTAACGGCAAGGACCTGACCGGCTGGGATGGTGACCCGCGGCTGTGGTCGGTAAAGGACGGCGTAATCCGCGGGCAGACCACGGAGGAAAATCCCGCCCGCGGCAATACGTTCTGCATCTGGCGGGACGGCAAGGTCAAGAACTTCATCCTCAAAATCAAATTCCGCATCCAGAACGGCAACTCCGGCGTTCAGTACCGCAGCAAAGAAGTCAACAAATGGGTCATCTCCGGCTATCAGGCAGAAGTACAAAACGCACCCGGCAAAGTGGGCTTTCTCTATCACGAGCGAGGCCGGGGCTGGCTGGTTAACGTCGGCGATATGATGGTCATCGACGAGCAGGGCAACAAGAAAGTCGTTGGCAAGGTCTCCGACGTCGAGGCACTGAAAAAGGCCTTCTACTACAAGGACAAGGACTGGAACGAATACACCATCATTGCACGGGGCAACCACATCCTGCATTACCTCAACGGATACCCTACGATAGAGCTTATTGACAACGACCGCGTGACCAACCCTGACGATCCGAGGGACAGCAAAGGCGCCGCACTGGAAGGACTCCTTGCGCTGCAAATCCACGCGGGCCCGCCGATGGTCGTCGAATTCAAGGACATTTACATAAAACATCTGCCGGAAAATTACGGCAAGGCCGTCCGACTCTTCAACGGCACAGACCTTACCGGCTGGACCTTCTCCAGTGACGCTCTCAAGAACACTTTCGCCGTCAAAGACGGCGCGATGACTGTGACGGGCAGGCCCGCCGGCTATATCCGCACGAAGAAAGACTATACAAATTACGTCGTTCGCCTGCAGATGCGGCACATAAAGCCGGGCAACAGCGGCCTGTTGGTGCGAATGACCGGCCCCGACAAGGTCTGGCCCAAGTCAATCGAGGCCCAGGGTATGTCCGGCAGCATGGGCGATATCTTTAACATCGGCAGCTTCCCGATGAAAACCGACCCCGCTCGCACCAGAGGCCGTCACACCCCGAAGATGCATGCGTCGAACGAAAAGCCGCTCGGCCAGTGGAACGATTACGAGGTCTATATGAACGGCGGCGACCTGAGAATTTACGTCAATCGCCTCCTCCAGAACAGCGCCACCGAATGCGAGGAGATGCCGGGCAATATATGTCTGCAGTCGGAAGGCTCGCCAAAGGAATTCCGTAATGTTGTCATGATTCCGATCAAGCAGGGTATCCGGCTCGTTCGATGAAGCCGTCGGGGCCGGTGGAAGTGAGCTAAAGTGACTAAAGTGAGCTAAAGTAAACTAAAGTGTCGAGAGGATAGAACCGGTCAATTTGCTTTATGTTAGTGAAATTACTAAAAAGCAAGTTGACCGGCTTCCGATGCTGGAGCAGACGCAGGTGAGTTTAGTGGTAAATTCAAATTAACACTTAATTACAGAAAGGATGGATATTATGCCAAGAGGTAATGGTACAGGGCCTACGGGTCAAGGTCCCGGCACAGGCCGAGGTATGGGTCGAGGTCAAGGCCAAGGTAGAGGCAGGATGGGCGGACCATTTGCAGCAGGGCCGGGCGGAAATTGTGTGTGCCCGAACTGTGGTAAAAAGGCGCCGCACATTGTCGGAGCACCGTGCAACAAACAGAGTTGTCCCGAGTGCGGCACAATAATGAACCGTGCTACGTAGCGAGTACTTCGCAGAGTAGTACAAGAGAATAATTTTTAATTTGAAAGGAGATTAATTATGCCACGTGGAGATGGAACAGGTCCTGCTGGGATGGGACCGATGACAGGAAGAGCTGCGGGTTTTTGTGCAGGCTATCCGGTGTCAGGTTATATGAATCCCGTTGGTGGCCGTGGCTACGGCGGCTGGGGCCGAGGTTTCCGAGGTGGCGGTTTTGGCCGAGGTCGAGGTTTTGGTTGGGCCGGAGCTGGATACGGCATGCCTGCCTGGGGAGGTGACGTGAGCCCTTATGCTTATGGTGGTGCTGTGAACCCATACGCTTATGGCGGTGCGCCGTTTGCTCCAGCGATTGCACCTCAGCAGGAGCTGGACGGCCTGAAAGGCCAGGCGGAATATCTTGAAGATAGCCTTGACGGAATCAAAAAGCGTATAGAAGAACTCGAAAGTCAGAACAGAAAAGCAGCAAAGACTAAGAAATAGACAGCTAAAGATTCATCTTCTTAGATGCTTCTGGGTTTCAAAGGGGATGGTGTGTTTGTATAGCACCAAGCACTATCACCAGCCTTTTCTGTAGATTCAAGTCTTCTGTGCTCGATTGTATATGGCAATTAAGAGATAGATTTCATACGATGTTTAAGAACACTGTGTTTCGGGTAAAGCTCTAACAAATTTACAAGGAGATACGAAGATGCCAATATTTGAATACA
>JAUWBX010000214.1 GCA_030609625.1 Phycisphaerae bacterium | reverse complement strand
CGTATATTGCCTTTGTAGTAGTGTCTTTGCCTGCGCAGCAACAACATCTAACGGTAGCTCGAAATTGGTATTGTCGAGCAGATACTGGTGAATTTGCTCGGTCATTTGGGTTCGAGCTTGTGTCTCTAATCGGCTCTGCAGTGTGTCCTGGGTTTTTTCCCGCAACTCGTTTTCATCTTCGACACCAAGTCTCGTGAGGAAGTTTTCGTCTAACTCGGCGGGCTTGAGCCATTTGATGTCTTTGATGGCGATTTGGATATCCACCTTTTTGCCGCGATATTCTTCTCTGAAATACGTCTTCGGGACATCGACGCTTATCTGTTTGGTTTCCCCGGCTTTGGCACCTGCCAGTAATTCGTCGAGCTTCTCAACCGGGATTTCCCCAATAAAACCATTTTGCCTTACGTATATCTCGATGTTGTCGAGTTTCTGTTCTTCCTCGATGCCCTCGGCCTTGATAAGGGCATCGGCAATTATCTGGTCCTCAGGCTCAACAGCTCCATCCTTACGCGGTGTCCATATACCCGACCATCTTTGTAATCGCTCAATCTCTCTGTCGATTTGCTCGTCGGAAACTTCCAGTTTTGTCCTGGTTACCGGAATGCCTTCGAGCTGCGGCAAATCAAACTCGGGACGCACTTCGACCTCAAAATCAAACTTCAACGGCCCTTCAGTCGGCATCTCTATATTTTCAAAATCAACGTCAGGCTCACCTATTGGCTGCAGTTCATTATCCTTGACGGCTGACTCGCTCGCATCGGCTAACAATTTCAATTTGATTTGCTCGGTTGTATCCTTGCCGAATCTTTTTTCCAGAAGTCGGCGGGGTGCTCGACCCTTTCTAAAGCCCGGCACCAGTGCTTCTTTGCGCAGAGTGTTGTATTGTTCATCAGTGGCGTTCTTAATTGCTTCTTCAGGTATCTCTATAGAGACCTTTTTTTTGCAGGGGCCCGCTTCTTCAATTGTTACTGTGTTTTTCAGTGCTGTGGATTGTTCTTCTTCCGGTGCCGTTGGCTGTTCTTCATTCGGTGCTGTGGATTGTTCTTCGGCTTGCTCTTCGGCTTTGTCCGCAGTCTGTTCTGCCGTTTGTTCTTCAGTTTGCTCTTCTTCAGCCATTTTGGTGCTCCTGAACGATTTTGCTGCCTGCTTTCGCGGGCAGGAGTTTACACCCGCGCAAGCGGGTACAACTCTAAAATAATAAACAAAAAAAGGCATCAGGGAAACAAATTTTATCCCTTAGCCGGGTTTTCACAGTTTCCTAAACGTATCGGCGACCAATGCCAAACTACATCTTAGCCGGTGCCTCACCGATACTATAAGAGTCCCGTTCCCTGGGAAAACTCCTGACAGCGGGCGATGAGATTTGAACTCACGACATTCACGTTGGCAACGTGACGCTCTACCACTGAGCTACGCCCGCAATTATCATAGCTTAAAGTATAAAAGTTAATCTTTTCCTTGCAAGGGATTTTTTACAAAAATTTTGCAGTTAAACCAGCAGGATGGCTGCTAAATGATGATAAGCAGTTGCTAAAAACTAAGAACATCTCCCGTTCACCATATAGGAAACAGTCTTCCGAAAATCTAAAAAATGAGGTTTTTCAAAAAGATTAAATCGCGGTTGTTTTCTAAATATATGGTATAATATTAGCTATTGCTGGGCCTTGCATTATTAGAGAAGTACAGGGTGGCACCCTCGAACCCTGGTCTGAGCTTGTCGAAGGCTTGTTTGGGGGCGGCCGTAGCTAATTCTCAATCGGAAATCGTAGTTCGCAAATTGGAGGGATAGTAAGATGGCTGCAAAAAATCCGGAATTGCTCAAAAAGTGGATATATGTGGCTTTGTGTTTGCTGATACCGCTGACGTTATTTGCAATTATCTTTACGATTAACTGTGCAAAGGAACCTGAGTCTGTTTTTGCTTCGGAAAACGAAGAAAAAGAAGCTGATGCCAATCAGGCGCCAGCCGAGCCGAACCAGCAGCCCGAGCAGGAACGAAAATACCCGAACGATAAAAGCCCACTTCGTCTTGAGCACAAACATCCGGCCTTTAAAGAGCGGACCAAAGAGCGGGCAGAAATGGTTGCCCGGCAAATCCAGGCCAGGGACGTCAACGACCCCAATGTGCTGGCGGCGATGCGAATCGTGCCACGCCACGCCTTCATCCGAGCTACCGAGCAGCGATATGCCTACATCGACTATCCGCGGCCCATCGGCTATGACCAGACCATAAGTCAGCCATACATCGTGGCCTTTATGACCGAGGCGTTAAAGCTCAAGCCCAATTCCAAAGTCCTCGAAATCGGCACCGGCTCCGGCTATCAGGCCGCCGTCTGCGCCGAGATTGCACAGCAGGTCTATACTATCGAGATTGTCGAAGGACTTGCAAAGAGGGCCAAAAAGTGCCTGAAGGAGCTCGGCTACCCTAACGTATTCGTCAGGTTCGGCGATGGTTTCTTCGGCTGGAAGGAAGAGGCACCGTTTGACGCCATTATCGGCACGGCCGCCGCCGGGCGCATCCCCCCGCCGCTGCTCGAACAGTTAAAGCCGGGCGGCAGAATGATATTGCCCGTGGAGGGTTCTTTCGGCTTTCAGCATCTGGTCGTCATAACAAAGGATGACAAAGGCAATCTCCGCAAAAGAAATGTTATGCCTGTCCGATTTGTTCCTATGACCGGAGAGGTGCAAAAACCCGAAAAAGAATCTGAAAAGTAGCTTAGCTGTAAAGACTACATTAGCAGGTCAAATGCAGCGCAGCGGCGATGTTGACGCCGGTTTGTGACAGTTCATTGAACCGCTCGACGGCCTTGGCCGTATCAACCGCTTCCAACTGGATGTCCTCTTCCAGCAAAACCTGGCGGACCTCATCCGAGACCTTCATCAGCCCTGATGCCCCGCAGCCGACTATTAACAGGGACGGCTTAGCTGCAATGACAGGCTGCAAATCCTCCGCAGACAACAAATGCCCCCGCTTTCTCCACCAGTTGGCCCGGACGGCTCCGTTAAGAATTATAACATCTTTATTGTAACTTACCCCGTCGATAACGATGTTACCGAATTGGTATGAATCGATCTGCATTTCTACAATCCTTGCCTTAAAAAACGTTATCGCTAACAAAGCTGGAACGTAACAGAGGACGAACCACTGCTCGCAAATCAGTGTACGAAAAATATAAAAAGACAGGCAAAAAATCAACCAAAATTATGTCCGTCGAATTTGCCCTGTGTATTGTATTTGTTGAACACTTAGGACTGGTAAAGAAATTAGATTTTGATTTGAATTGCTTTGACCAACGGTTCAAACTGCGGCGGTAAAGATTGTAGAAAAGCGGTTAGCTCGGTTTTACTTGACTGGAGTGTGATTTTGGCTCCGTTTTCGAGGAGGTATTTTATTTTATCGAGAGCAAAGGCAACACGCCAATTCCATTTTATAGACCAGGCTTTTTGTGCAACGTCAACCCAGCATCTTATGGCATTGGTTAGCTGGCCTTTGCTCATCTGTTGTTCGGCCTGGAGCGTCGATACCTCCATCTGAAAGATGAGATTGTTTTCCGTTAAAGATTTAAGACGCTCGTCAACAGGTCTAAATGCTTCAGAGTATCGGTTTTCGAATTCTGCTCTTAACTTTGCAGTTTCGCCCTTAATTATGCACATTAGAAGCAATTTGTCTTTTTCATATCGCCGGTGCGTGGAATAAATAATTAGACCAATAACGGCGATTGTAAACATCGGAGCGAGATTAAGCACCCGATACATTTGGTTTAAAAGGTTCTGATTTTTTTCTTCAAGCAGGCGATTTTTATTTTCCAAAAGAGCGATTTGCTCACGAAGATTGTTAATTGATTGGTGCTCTTCACCGATGATTTGTTTGGATACGTCCCCATTTGGTGAATCATTTGATACGGCTGACGAATCGGACGCATAAATGTTACAAGTCAGGCAATTCGCCAAACAAAGAATAACAATTAACGCTAACGTGTATTTCAGGCGCATGACGAAGCCCTCTTCCATTGTTAATCTTGCTCAAAGCTGATAAACACCTGGTAACAAAATTTACGTTTCTATTCTTTTCAGACCCTTAAATGATAGCACAAGAACAGACCTTATACAAGCACAATTTGCAAACTGTACGCGACCGGAGTTATATAATTTCTACCTACAAAGTTTCCTGTAGCGCTTACCATCTTGCATTGAAGGTGTAAATATGCTATCAGAATTCATCTATTATATTGAATTTAGATAGTTCCTGTTGCGGAAACAGTATTTGTCATTCCCGCGGAAGCGGGAATCCAGTTTTTTTCGCCCTGGCCCCCTGCTTTCGCAGGGGTAACACCGTCGGTTTTTGCTTTCCGCAACAGATACTATATAGCTATTATGGACGCAAAGAAAACAGGTATATTGGCAATACTCGGAGCCAGTTTAATGTGGGCGGTTGAGCCGGTTTTTGCTAAATTGGCTTATGCGAACTCTGATTATCTTCAAACCTCCGCCATCAGGGCGATAGTTGTTGCTCTGGTTGCTCTTTTGTACGTTCTTTTCACAGGCAGAAGAAAGCTTAAAGTTACCTCAAAACAGCTCCCAAAATTGTTTTACATTGCGATAGCCGGGACGATATTCGCGGATTTACTGTACTTTTTTGCCTTAACAAAAATCTCCGTGCTTAATGCAGTCCTGCTCGGTCATATGCAGCCGGTCTTTATTATTTTGATAGGGTTCTTTTTTCTAAAAGAAGATAAGCTGACAAGATTTGATTACGCAGGCATATTCATTATGTTAATTGCAGCCGTGCTTGTTACAACAAAGACACTGGAAAATCTGTTTATGATAAAATTAGGCACGGCAGGAGATATTTATGTACTGTTGGCAACAGTAGCCTGGGCGACGACGGCTATAGTGATGAGAAAATATCTCAGAGAGCTTGACGCCGGCGTAATTACCTTTTACAGGTATTCAATTGCCTCGGTAATATTTGTCGTTTACTTATCGCTCAAGTCTTCGCTGGTTCTTTCCAATATCTATCAAATCCTCATCGGCGTCATAGTCGGGGCGGGAACCATTCTTTATTATGAAGGTTTGAAGCGAATTAAAGCCGCCCAGGTTTCTGCTATGGAGCTTTCAACACCTTTCTTTGCGGCGTTGTTGGGTTTTTTGATTTTAGGAGAACTGGTTACAGTTATGCAGATT